>CALVRX010000001.1 GCA_944358815.1 uncultured Bacilli bacterium
TATACAAGTTATGATTTTGTTTTAAGTAAGAAATTCTTTCGCCTTTATCTTTAATAATTTCACCAGTAGTACTTTCTATTTGACCAGTTAATATTTTTAGTAAAGTTGATTTACCGGCACCATTAGCACCGATAACACCATAACAATTTCCTTCATTGAATTCTAAATTAACATTTTCAAATAATACTCTTTTACCATATCTAAGAGATAAGTTTATGACTTTAAGCATATTACATCACCTTTTATAATTATACAGGAAATATTAGTTTTTTCAAGGAAAAAATATATTTTTATATATGTGATAATGAGATCAATTAAATGGCATAATTTTGTAGATAATTAAAGAAGATATTTATTCAATATCTTCTAATTTAACACTTACTAATTTACTAACGCCAGATTCTTGCATAGTTATACCATATAAGATGTCAGCGTATTCCATGGTTTTCTTTTTATGAGTTATGATGATAAATTGTGATTGTTTTTTTAAGTTTTCAATATATTGACCAAAGGTATCAACGTTGGCTTCATCTAGGGCTGCTTCGACTTCATCTAAAACACAAAATGGGGATGTTTTAGATTTTATGATAGCAAAGAGCAAGCTGATAGCGGTTAAGGTTTTTTCGCCACCAGAAAGTAAGGTAATACTGGTTAATTTTTTACCTGGTGGACTGGCAACTATATCGATTCCAGTGTCTAAAATATTATTTGGATCAGTTAATTTTAATTCAGCATGTCCACCTTTAAATAATTCTCTAAAGGTTTCAGTAAAGTTTTGGTTAATAGTTTGAAATGTCGATTTAAATTCACTAATCATGACTTTATCCATTTCATCGATAATTTCAAGTAGTGTGTTTTCGGCATTAGTTAGATCATTGATTTGATTTTGCATGAAGGTATACCGATTATTTACTTCTTCATATTCTTCTGGTGCAGTAGGATTAATGACACCTAATTCTTTAATTTTTCGTTTTAATTTATTAACTTCTACTTTGGCTTGATCAAAGTCTATATCCAATTTATAGTTTTCTTTGGCTTTATCATAGGTCATACTATAGGTATCAGTTAATATATTTAATAAATTATCTAATTTGACTTCTAACCGGCTTGATTTGATTTCTAAATCTTTTAGTTCGGCAGATTTAGATGTATATATAGAGTTTTCTTTTTTTAAAGAGGCTTCATAATCTTCTAAAATTTCATTGATGTTTTGTTTTTCTTTTAGCAAATTATCGAGTTCTTGTTTTGCTTCATTTTTAGTTTTAATTGAGGCATAATATTTATTTAATATTTCTTCTTCTTCGTTAGATAATCCGCCTTCTAATAGTTTACTGTTACTTTTTATATCGAAGGTAATTTGTTCTAAAGTTAAAGTAATTTCTTGTTTTTGGTTTTCTTTGGTATGTTTTTGTTCTTCTTTAAGCATTTTATCTTTGTTTAAAAGATAGAGTTTATCTTCTTTCGCTTTGAGATTATAATCAACTTCATTGATTTCGTTTTCAATTTCTTTAATTTTATCTAATAGTAAAGTTTGTTTTTTGAGGCAGTTTTCTAATTCATAACGGTCTTGAATAACATTTTTGACTTTATTTTGTTTACCACCAGTCATGGAACCACCGACATGGATAATTTCACCATCTAAAGTAATAACACGATAGCGATTATTTATAATTTTACTGATATGAGTAGCAGAATCAATGTCTTTAGTGACGATGATATTACCTAATTGATTTAGAACGATGTTTTGATATTTAGGGTCATATTTAACTAAGTTACTAGCAATATCGATATAATTTGGTATACTTTTTAATTTATTTAAGGTTTCATTATCAATATATTTAGGTTTAATAATATTTAAAGGAAAAAAAGTGGCTCTACCGATGTTTTTTAAATATTTAATGGCTTCTTTTGCTGATTTTTCATCATCAGTAATGATGTTGTTTGCATTATAGCCTAAAGCGGTTGTAATAGCTAGAGCGTATTGTTCATCTGTTTCGATGATGTTTCCAATAGCGTTATGGATACCTCTTAATTTAGGATTATTTAAAACGCTTTTTACAGCTAAAGGTAATGAGCCACCGTTTTCGATATTAGTTTTAAGATTTTCGATTTTAAATTCTTGATTGTTTTTTTCTCTAATAAGGTTGGTTAATTTTGATTCTAGGTTATTTTTGGCTATTTTAATATTGTTTTGATTTAATTGTTCGGTATTAATTTTTGAATTTATATTTTCTATTTCTTTAGTTAGACTATTAATTTCGTTGGTGATGTTATCTAAATTATTTTTAGTAGTTAGTTCATTTTCTTTTAGATTTAATATAGTTTCATGTAGTTTAGAGTCACTTACGCGGTTATTTTGTCTTTCTTTAATGATTGTTTTTTGGCTATTTAGTCTTTCTGATAGTGCGGTGAGTTCAATGACTTTATTTTGCATGATTTTGATTTGTTCATCAAGATTGGCAATGTCCGTTTTATATTTTTCTATTTTAGCTTCATTTTGATTACCAGAGGTCATTAATTTAACGACTTCTTCATTTAATTTATCTATTTTATCTTTACTGGTTTGATATTCAAAGTTTATATTAGTAATATCTTCAGTAATTAGAGAGATTTCTAGATTTTCTAATTTGGATTTTATTTGATTATATTCTAGAGCTTTATTTTTAGCTTCTTCTAAAGGTTTAATTCTAGTTTCTAGTTCAGCTATAATGTCGCTGATTCTTTTTTTATTAGTATTCGTTTTATCGAGTTTTTTTAAGGCTTCTTCTTTTCTTCTTTTATATTTTAAAACGCCTGAGGCTTCTTCAAAAATGATACGGCGATCGGCTGGTTTACTAGAGATAATACTTTCGATTTTACCTTGAGAGATGATATTAAAACTTTCTTTAGCAATGCCAGTATCTAATAACAAGTTAGTTAAATCTTTAAGTCTTATTCTTTCACCATTTAATAAGTATTCGTTAGTGCCATCTTTATAGACTCTTCTTTTGATTTCTATTTCATCATAGTCCAAGGGAAAGTAGTGATCGGTATTATCAAAGGTAAGTGAGACCGAAGCAATGTTCATGGCATTTCTTGATTTACTGCCAGAAAAAATGACATCAGTCATGGTGTCAGCGCCTCTTAGGGATTTAACGGATTGTTCACCTAGTACCCATCTAATAGCATCGACAATATTACTTTTGCCGGAACCATTGGGTCCAACTATGCCATTTATACCTTTAGAAAATTCAAGATTTGTTTTATCAGCGAATGACTTAAAGCCATGGGCTTTTAATGATTTTAAATACATGTTATCACACCCTACACTATTGTTAATTATACATGAAATTAAGGGAATGTGCAAACTCATTACAAAGCAAATTCCTAATATAAAAAAAGAAATCATAAAATTATATGATTTATCACTTTTAATATTAATATGATATTATTTTTTATTATCTAGTTATAATGACTTATAATTGTTTATTCATTTGTGGTTGGGGTAATTTTTTTTATGATTGTTTTACCATGTTTTGTTTGTTCTGGTTGATAAAATTCTTCGTTTGTTGATTCTAGTATGGCATTGATGATGTTTGATTCACCAACAAGAAATACGGCATTATTTGTACTAGTTACTAATCTAGAACCATCTTTTAATTTAATATTGACAATTTCATCACCACGATTATGATAATAGGAAATAATTGGTAACACATAATGATTATTTCCTATTTTTAAAATAACTTTTTTATTTTCTGTTTCATTCATATTATTTACCTCTTTTATTTGTTATTTATTATAGTCTTGTTTTGTTTTATCTGTCAAATATATTACTTAGAAAAATAAAATATTAGTTTTATTTTGAATAGAAAAAAGAACTAATTAATCCATTAGTTCTTGTTCTAGAGCTTCTAAAGGCTCTTCATTATATATTTCGTTTTCTAAGGTATATTCGACATCACGATATTTTTTAGCACCTGTTCCAGCTGGAATTAATTTACCAATGATAACGTTTTCTTTTAATCCGGTTAAGTAGTCTACTTTTCCATGAACAGCAGCATCGGTTAAGATTCTAGTTGTTTCTTGGAATGATGCGGCTGATAGGAAACTTTCAGTTTCAAGTGATGCTTTAGTAATACCAAGTAAAACCGGTTTTCCAGTAGCAGGACGTTTGCCTTCTAGGATTAATTTTTGGTTTTCTTCGGTAAATTTATGAATATTAATCATAGTTCCAGGTAAGAATAATGAATCTCCAGAATCAATAATTCTCATCTTAGAAATCATTCTTCTAGCAATAATTTCAACGTGTTTATCAGATATATCAACACCTTGAGAACGATATACTTTTTGTATTTCAAATAAGATATATTGTTGAACAGTAATCGGATCGGTAACAACTAATAATTCTTTTGGTGAAATAGCACCGTGAGTAAGTCTTTGTCCGGCTTTAACTTCTTCGCCTTTTTCAACGGCAAGTTTAGCACCATAGTTAGAGGTGTGTTCACGAGTTTCAACGTCGTTTTTAACATATATTTTATAAGTTCCATTTTCTTCTTCAATTTTAGAGACAACACCATTTATCTCAGAGATAGTGGCTTTACCTTTAGGGTTACGGACTTCAAAGATTTCAGTAACACGTGGAAGACCTTGAGTAATATCGTCTCCACCGGCAACTCCACCAGTATTGAAGTTTCTCATGGTTAACTGGGTACCTGGTTCACCAATTGATTGAGCTGCCATAATACCAACAGCTTCACCAGTTTCAACTTCGGCACCAGTAGCTAAGTTACGACCATAACATTTACGGCATACACCGTGGTCTGTTTTACAAGTTAAAACACTTCTAATTGGAACTTTAGTAAGACCAGCTTTGATAATTTTTTCAGCAACTTGTTCAGTAATGTAGGTATTTTTATCAAATAAAACTTCATTAGTTTTAGGATCCAAGATTTTTCTACTTGTATATCTTCCGATAATTCTATCTTCTAGTGATTCAATAAGAGTTCCATCGGTATTATAGAAGGCTTCAACAACAACACCTTGATCAGTTCCACAATCGTCTTCTTTAACGATAACGTCTTGAACTACATCGACAAGTCTTCTAGTTAAATAACCAGCGTCGGCAGTTTTTAAGGCGGTATCTACGGCACCTTTACGAGTACCATGGGTAGATGTGAAGAATTCTGATACGGTAACACCTTCTGATAGAGATGAAAGAATAGGAATTTCAACATAATCACCATTTGGTTTACTCATGATACCGCGCATACCAGCCATTTGTCCATACTGATCGATAGAACCACGGGCTTTAGAGTCGATCATCATGGTAATTGATGATTCTGGATTAGCTTTTAATCTTTGATCTAAGTCATCATAGATTTTAGCTTTAGCGTCAAACCAAGTTTGGATGACATTGTCATATCTTTCTTTATCAGTTATTAAACCACGTTTGAATTGTTTAGTAATTGTATCGATTTTCTTATTAGCTTCTTCTATAACTTCTTTTTTGATTGGGCTTTCTTTGATGTCGTCGATTGAAATACTAATACCAGATAAAGTTGAATATTTGAAACCTAAATCTTTAATGGCATCAAGCATAACTGATGTTTCAGTTGTGTGATAACGTTTATAGATTTGGGCAATTAATCTAACAATTGCGCCTTTGTTTAAAGCTTTAACTAAAGGCATCTTTTCGATTTCTTCTTTGATATTTTTACCTTTATCGATAAAGTATTTAGCCGGAGTGCATTTAACCGCATTATCGACACTACTATCGTTTATATATTGGAATGTATCTGGGAAAATTTCATTAAAGATAATTTTACCAGGTGTCGTTACTAAATACTTATCCATGTATTTATCTGGGAATATTTTATGTTTAAAAGATTTAACAGGTAAAGCAATACGAGTATGTAGAGTAATTTCTCTTCTTTCGTAAGCCATAACAACATCGTTTGAATTTCTAAAGACTCTACCTTCACCTTCTAATCCAGCTTTTTCCATAGTTAGAT
>CALVRX010000002.1 GCA_944358815.1 uncultured Bacilli bacterium
TATAATTATCCAGATGAATTATCTGGAGGGCAACAGCAACGCGTTGCTATTATTCGAACATTATTGATGAAACCACAAATAATTTTATTGGATGAACCAACTAGTGCTTTAGATAAAGAAATGAAAAATGAGGTATTAAAATTAATAAACGATTTAGTAAAACAAAATTATACTTTGATTATTGTTTCTCATGAAGAAGACTTTGTTAACAAAGTATCTGATAAAATCATAAAATTGGAAAATGGTAAAGCTAATGTTATCACAAACAAAAGATAATGAAATGAGGCATATAATTATGGATAAAATGTTAATTTCAATAGAAGAATCTATTAAAATAGTATTTAGATATTTTAATTTAGAAGAAATAAAAGAAATTATTAAATTAAAAAAAGGTTTTAGTAGATTGGTATTTTCAGTTAATGATAAATATGTAATTAAAATTTGTGTTAATCAAGCTAAAGAAAATCAAATGCAAAATGAAAAAGATTTTTATATAAATAACAAGGCTATTTATACACCTAATCTAATTATATTTGATGATTCTAAAAAGATATTACCCTATATATATAGCATTGAGCAGAAAATAAATGGAAAAAATTTATTTGAACTATGGCCAAAATTTAATCAAACTTCAAAAGAAAGATTTTTAGATGAATTAGTAAAAATCTTAAAATTAATTCATCAACCTATTATTATAAACGATGAAAAAAGATTAGAAATAATTTCAAAGTTTAACTTGCTTTTAGATAAATGTATATCTAAAAATATATTCTCTTGCGATGAAATAAAATATTTAAAGCAATTAGAATACTATATGAAAAAATATTTTAGTGATGCTAAATTTGGATATATTCATGGCGATTTACATTTTAATAATATATTTTGGACTGAAGAAGGTATTAAAATAATTGATTTTGAAAATTATGGAATTGCACCTTTAGATAAAGAATTTGACAGTATTTGGAGAATGGCTAGAGAACCTAATAGCTTTTTGTCTGATAAAAAAATATGGCAAAACCCTACAGGCTATAAAATAATTATGGATTATTTAAAAGAAATTTATCCAGAAGTATGTAATCAAACAAATTTTGAAAACAGATTACTTATATATGATTGTTTAAATTCGATAAATTGGATATATTATTACCCTAGTTATGAACGTTATCATAAAATTTTATTTCACGATAGTCAAAAATTGCTTATAAAAAAATAAAATGATATAATTTGAAAGGAGCGATAATTATGTTAATCAGTGTAGAAGGACTAGATGGTGTTGGAAAAAGCTCTTTGGTAGATAGAATTTCCAAAGAGTTACAAATGTCAATTATTGCAAAACCAATAAAATCTATACTAGAATTGAATTCCTCTCAGGCAAATAAAATTAAAGAAAAAATATATAGTAAATATTCTTCTAATGTTCAGGCTCTGTATTATTTACTTGGATATTTAAGCGCTTTAGAAGACGGAAAAAAACATGATTACATTTTTGATAGAGGTTTTTTATCAACATATTATTTTTCTTATTGCAATGAAAATTCACATTTATTTGATTTTTTTGCTAATGAATATGGTTTTCCAGATTTAACAATTTTACTATATGCTTCTATTGAAAAAAGGATTAAAAGAATCCAAATGAGAGATAATCAAGACAAAGACTTACAGAAAAACAGAATATATGTTCATAACTATGAGAAAATGTTTGAAGCAATTAGTAAGTATAATATTCCTCATATTGCAATCAATACGGAAAATCTTACTCAAAAAGAGACTTGTGATTTGATACTAGAAATTTTGAACTTATGGAAATTAGATGGAGAAAAAAGGAATTATATTTTAAATAATTATTCCATATATAATTTGTCTGAGAATGAAAAATTGTCTTATCAAGATCAAATTGAGTCATTAATAAATTATCCCCCAAATCAAAAAAAATATATTAGGAAGTGAAGGAAATGAAAAAAATTATTAATAATCAATATAATTTAAAAGAATCTGATGTTACAGAAACTGTTAAAAGAGTAAAGGTATTACTCATTAATTCTAATAATGAAATTTTACTTGGATATTCACACAATGATTATCAATTTCCGGGTGGTCATGTTGAAGAAAATGAGAATTTAATCCATGCTGTAAAAAGAGAAGTTCATGAAGAAACGGGTATTAATTTAAATGATGAAAATATGACTCCGTTTGCTGAGATGATTGGATATTATAAAGACTGGCCTGCTGCTGGCAAAAATAGGAAAATTGAAATTTATTACTATGAAATTAAAACAGATAAAAAGCCAAATTTAGGTGAGACTGAATATACAGAAAATGAAAAAGATGGTAATTTTGAATTAAAATATGTCTCTTTAACAAATATTAAACAAGTTTTAAAAGAGAATGCAGAAAAATATGGCGATAAAAAAGGAATCACCAATGAAATGTTACAATTGCTTGATATATATAATTCTATAAAAAATAATGAGGATTAGATATTATGCAATATTTGCTAGGAATTGATAGCGATGGGACTTTAAGACATTCAGATGGAACTATATCACTTAAAACAAAACAAATATTAAAAAGTATAATAAGTGGTGGCAATATAATAGTTATTTGTACAGCAAGACCACGTTATCATATTTTAAAAATAAGTAAGGAAATTGGAACTATTCAATATTTAATTTCATCAAATGGTACGGAAATTTTTGATAGTATAAATAATAAAATTATTTGGGGAACATATCTATCCTTTTGTAACTGTAAAAAAATATACGAAGATACATTAAAATTAGATTTAAGAGCTATATTTGTATGTGAAAATATTGAATATGTAACAAAATTTACTCGAAATAATTCTCAAATACTATTGGATGAACAAAATATAAATGAACTTTTTTCAAAGAATATCAAACAAATAATGATTATTGATAAAGATAGAAATAAAATTGCAATGTATCAGAATATTGTTAAGAATAAGTATCATTTGAATGTTGTTGATACTTCAAATATAAACAAAGAAGAAGTTTGGTTTAGTATTATTAATGAAAATGCTTCTAAGGGAAATGCATTAAAACATTTGGCTGAATATTTAAATATTCCCGATTCAAATATTATTGCTATTGGAAATGATAATAATGACATATCAATGATTAAAATTGCAAAAATAGGAGTTGCGATGGGTAATTCTACAAGCCAATTAAAAAAAGAAGCAAATGTAATTACCAAAACTAATGATGAAGATGGTGTATATCACTTTTTAAAAAATTGCATTCAAAAATAATTGATTAATTTAAAGTCTTACGATATAATTAATACATCAAATACGAATGAACTTTTTACTAAAGTGTGCGTAACCCCTTTAGTAAACGCACCATTGGGAAATTACTCTAACTTTATGAGCCTATATAGAAGAACTTGAAAAAAGTTCAATTTTATGCTATTATTAGTATGTAAGCAAGAAAACTTGCATAAAATAAAAAAGAGGAACATTTAATTCTGTAAGTGAATGTCGCCTCTAAAAATTTAGGGTTGACACTCAATCAGAGGTGAGAGGGTGTCATTTTTTTATTACTATTATCATAATGATAATGAAAAATAAAATGATAGCAATGAGCTTCAGAATTTTTATAATAAAAGCCTTAGTTTTCATTTTTATCAAATCTCCTCTTTATAAAGATCAGAGGTAGACACTCAACAACTGATATTCCCTATAAAAAGTATATATAAAAAAACAAACGAACAAGAATTATTTTGATAGATTGTTAAGAATGTGTGTTATAATTTTAGTAGTGGTTGGTTCTTATATTAAATTTTAAAAAGTTGTAGATAATTTTTCCATTATACAAATTTGTAATAATGTTTTAAATTTTATAAGGAATTTTTAGTATGAATTTATAAGTAAATAATTAATATTGAATGGTTATAGCGGGTGATGTTTATATGAAGGTTAATCATGAATTTGGTCCTTATATAAATGAAGATAGTAAGGTTTTGATATTAGGATCTATACCGTCTGTTAAATCTAGAGAGTTACATTTTTATTATATGCACCCACAAAATAGATTTTGGAAAGTATTAAGCGATATTTTTGAAGAAAATTATCCAGATACAATTCAGGATAAAAAAAATTTACTTAAAAAGCATCATATTGCTTTATGGGATGTACTAGTAGCTTGTGATATTAATGGTTCTTCTGATAGTTCTATTAAGAATCCGGAAGTTAATAATATTAAAAAATTAATTCAAAATACAAATGTTGATACTATTTTTGTTACGGGGAAAAAAGCATTACAATTATATAATAAGTATTGTTTAAATGATGTTGGTATTTCAGCTATATATTTGCCTTCGACTAGTGGAGCTAATTGTGGTATTAGTTATGAGGAATTAAAAGAGAAGTATGAAATAATTATAAAATGTTTGAAAAAGTAATATTTTTCTTTTTTTTTATAAAAAAATAGGTTATAATTATATTATAGGGAAGGGGCGGACTGTAGATGATTTTAAGAAAACCATATGCGTTTTTTATTAAATATTTTAAATTACTACATGTTATTATTGCTGGTTTTGCAGTGTTTTTGTTATATCGCTCTTTTTCAATTTACCGTTTTTTTAGTGCTTATGCAAAAGATTTTTCATCAGCTTTAAACAGTATGTCACCAAGAACATTAATTAATATGTATAGTTTTTTGTTTGCATTAATTATTGTTATTTTAATTATTGTTTTATTAGCGGTAATGATTTATAAGAAGAAACCTAAAGTTTTATATGTTTATAGTTTATTCGTTTATATTGCGGTTCTTGTATTATTATTTGTAACTTATCCAACACTTAGAGATATTAGTGCTTATGTATTAGATGTAAGAACTGTAAGTGCATATCGTGATTTCTTTTTAATGATTACGGTTTTACAGCTAGTTAGTTTAATTTGGTATGTGGTTAGAGCCACAGGATTTGATATTAAAAAATTTGATTTTGGTACTGATTTACAACAATTAGATATTGATGATAAAGATAGTGAAGAAATTGAAGTTTCATTAGAATTTGACAAAAATAAATTAAAAAGAGATATAAAACATAATTTAAGAGAAATAAAATATGTATATTCAGAAAATAAAGTTATTATTAATACAACAGTGCTTATATTAATGATAATAGCTTGTTTTGTTATTTATATAAATATAGGTATATATACTGTTTCATATAATCAAGGTCGGAGTTTTAATGCGAGTGGAGTTACGATGAATGTTGAGGATACTTATTTAACACAAAGAGATCCGCTTGGCAATCAAATTACTGATGATATGATAGTTGTAGTGAAATTTGATATTAAAAGACAAGGAATTGTTAATAGCGCATTGAATACTGGTCTTACTACGCTTATAGTCAATGGTGTATCTTATGGTCAGAATAGTGATTATGCAAAAGCACTTTATGATTTAGGAACTGCTTATTCTGGACAATCTTTAAGTAATGATTTTCAAAGTTATATTTTAGCTTTTTTGATTCCTAAAGCGGATGCTGATAAAAAGATGCAGTTAAAATTTAATGATAATGTCAGTTATATTAAAGGTGAAATGGGTGCTAAAAATATATTTGTGAATTTAAAACCAGTAGATTTATCTAAGGATGCGGGTAATCAAGAGTTTAAAATTGGTGATGAGGTAACTTTTACTGGTAGTATTTTAGAAAATTCTACTTTTATGATAAAAGGTTATGAGATTAGTAATAAGTTTAGAGTTAATTATAAATTTTGTTATGCAACTAATAAATGTATTGACTCATATGAATATTTAACACCAACGGCAACTGGTAGTTATCCAAAAACATTGATGAAAATTAATGGATATTTTACTTTAGATGATAGTATTAACAATAGTGAAATTATTTCTTTAGGTTCATTTTTAAATACATTTGGAACGATTAATTATAAGGTTAATGATAGTTGGTATTCGAAGAGGCTTAATACACAAATTGTTAAACCAAAAATGGGAACAGATAATTATTATTATATTGAAGTTCCTTTAGAAACAATTAATGCGACAGAAATGAATTTAATTTTTAGGTTAAGAAATCGTACCTATAAATATGTGTTAAAATGATAAAATGATGTGTTATAATAGAGGGGGGGATACGTAATAGATGATAAATAAGTTAAAATATTTAGTTTTTACTTTGTTATGTTTATGTGTTACTCCTTTAGTGACACATGCAGAGTGTGATTATCAAAGAACAGCTGATTTATCTAGGATTGCAAATAATGTGCAATTTAGCTATACGTATGATTTATCAGAAGGGTTAACCTTTACTCTTTATGTTACTAATTTAACAAATGATATTTATGTTGTTGATGCTTATGGCAATAGATTTAGTGGTGTTGGTGAGAAGTCTTTAGTTTATTCTTCTTCCGATGTAATTGGGTTTCAAAATGGTGATCAAGTAGCTTTTACTTTTTATTCAAATGATAATAACTGCAAGGGAACAGAGATAACTACAAAATATGTGAATTTCCCCCAATATAATGGTTATTCAAGACTTGAAGCGTGTCAGCAACATCCCGATTTTAGGTATTGTCAAATGTGGATGGATACATCTTATTTAACTTATGACCAATTTGAAAAAGATTTAAATGAATTTATAGCTAATAAAAAAGTAACTTTTGAAACACCAAAGGGAAATGTTTACAACAATATATTTGAATTTTTGAGTCAGCCTTTAGTTATGGGCGTAGGATTGTTTTTGTTAGCTATATTAATAATTTCAGTAATATTTATGCTTATAAAAAAGTGGCATAAAAAGAGGTGAGACTGTAATGAATAAAGCAAAAAAATTTGGATGTTTATTGTTATTAGTAGTTGTTTTATGCCCAATTATAGCTATTGCTTGGGATTATTCAGGAACTGGAAGTGGTGGACCTGGGGCATCTGGAACTGGTAATTGGCATCCTTGGGTTTTTGGAATTAGAGTAACAGCGGTGGATAAAAATGGTAAACGACTTACTATTCAAGCGGATGGAACGACTTATACAAGTCGCAGTATTGATTATTATGGCAATGTGTTATCAGGTGCGAGTGGTAGTAATGAGCACAGTGTATGTGGAGGAAGATTATGTTCTAAGCCGGAATTAGAGAGCGGAGGATTTAATTCAAATAGTGGTGGTTATCAATATGAGCAATGGCCTTATCAGGGAATTAGTGGTTTTGCTTTACCAACGGGTTCTATTGATAATCCATCAGCAGTTAGTCAACTAGTTCGCAGTACTAAAAATTTTGAAAACCGTGAAGATTTAGCTAATGATTTATTCCAAAGATTAATGGGTCAGTCGATTACATATTTTCAAAATAATACTACTGGTGACTGCGAGGAGTTAAAAGATAAGTTAACGGAAGCATTTATAATTTTTGAACCGGTATCAGAAATGGGTAGTTTTAGTGGAACGGCTTCTGAAATAGCAATTATGTATCATAATAATGAAAATCAAAAATATGGTACTGTTCCAAAATTATATAATGCTCTTAGAGTAGATCCAGCGGTTGGTAACCGTGGACTTGTATATTTCAATGGTGTTGGGGCAATGCCTACGTATGCGAGTTCAACACTTAATTATACACAAGCAGCCATTAATGATACACATCAAGGATATGGTGTAGCTATATTGGCTTATGGACCAGAGTTTGTTAAAGATAGTTCTACATGGCTTTGTGATTATGATTATTCCTATACTGCTTCTTGCGCGACTTGTGAAAATACAAATAGTGAATATTTAGCTTACACTATTAAAGATACTACTGATTGGGGTGGTATTATGAATAGTGGAAGTTCATCAAATGCGAATGTTAAAGATTATTTCCATCAAGGTGAATATGCTAGTGGCGATAGTCAAGATCCACAAGGTGATGTGTATTGCCGTGAGGAGTTTGAAGTTTATTTTCCTAATGCACTTAGTCAAATTTATGTAGATCCTGGAAGATACTTTATTATGTATCCTGATGATACGAGCGGATTATCTACTACAGGTAGTCCAGCAGTTCCTAATTTAAAGCCTTATAAAGTATATAGAAAAAGGGAATGCAAAGCAGAAGTAAATTTGTGGCAAAAAGAAAAAGAATCATACTCAGCGTTTTTAGCTAGAGTACAAAGGGCTAAAAAGAGGACTTTATCTAATTATGAGAAAGCTAAGAAACAGGATTTTGTCGACGATATGGGTAAAGTTTGGTTTAGATATAATGAAACTTATGAGAAGAGTAAATATAATATGGATGATCCAGATCAGTTAGACCGTTATCAGATATATATAGATAATCCATTTACAGATTATGAGCAAGAAGTAAAACCTATTGGTTCTGATGATGCAAAATTAACAATGGAAAATACGAACAAGTATGAATTACCTGATGATTATTACAATTATATTAGATTAAGAGATGGACTTTCTATGATGAAAGCGCCTACTGAGCCTTATATAACGATAGATATTGGTAATTTACCAGTATCATATGAAAATCATGGAGTGAAGATTAGTGAAACTCAATATAAGGTAGCGGATATTCAATTTGCTTATGATTTACCTGCTAATGCGTTACTTAGTAAAGCGGCTTCAGAAGATGGGTATTTAGCTACATCTTTAGGTAATGGCGGAACTGGTGGAGATTGCATTTCAAAAGAGACTATTATGGGAGAGCCGACAAGTGGATATTCTTGTAAAGTGTTAACTGCGACAATTCCTGATGGTGATCCTGGTGGTGGATGTAAAAGTGAAGATGATGCAAATAAATTAGGCGTTGATTGGAATCCTAAAGGCGGTTATTGTTGTCCAGTAGGTAAGGTATATAACAGTGAAACTGGAACTTGTGATCCTGGACCTAATACTGGCGATGATTGTAAGACCGAGGCAGATGCTAATAAAATGGGTGTTGATTGGAATCCGATGACTAATTCTTGCTGTCCAGTAGGTACAAAATATAGTAGTAGGACTGGAAGATGTGAAGATGTACCAGATGATAGTGAGTGTAAGACTGAAGAAGATGCTGATCGATTAGGATTAGATTGGAATTCAAAAGGTAAATATTGTTGCCCAGCTGGTACGAAATACAATAATATAACAGGAACTTGTGATCCAGAGCCTGATACAGGTGATGACTGTAAGACTGAAGCTGATGCTAATAGGCTTGGTGTCGACTGGAATCCTAAAGGTAAATATTGTTGCCCAGTAGGTACAAAATATGATAGTAGTACTGGAAAATGTGAAAATGAGCCAGGAAATCCACCTGGGACAGGTAATGGATGTAAGACTGAAGCAGATGCTAATAGGCTTGGTGTCGACTGGAATCCAATGACCAAATCTTGCTGTACTGAAGGTTCAACTTATGATCCTAATACTGGAACTTGTGCTGGTGGTAATGAGGAAGATCCAGTTTGTCCAACTAGTCAGTGTCCTTATGGATGTTGTCCTTCTGGTGAATGTGCACCAATGCCTGATGGAACTTGCCCTGGTTTTGGAGCTATTGATGTTATTTATAGGACGATAGATTTGGAAGATCCGTTTCCTGGACAAAGTGCTTCAAATAGGGAAACGGGCTCAAATTGGTGTAGTTATAATATAAGTACTAAGGCAATTGATTGCAATTATAATAATCAAACCCCAATAAATTTTATTACTAGGGAAAGAAGTAATAAGAAAAATGGTTATAAAGTTTACGATGATGATCATGTTTTATATGAAGTTTCTTTAGATTCAAGAACAATTTCATCAATTAGAAGTTATAACAATAAGAATAAATATGATAATGATTGGATCGATCAATGTTATGATAATGGTAAAGCATGTAAGAGTAAGTTTTTGAAAGAATATAGTAGTGTGATTACTGGTAAATGTAAATCTACTAGTAAAAGTAATTTTTATACTTGTGATAAAGATGTATAGGAGGTGATAAAACATGAAAGAGTCATTTTGGGGTATATTTGTAGTTGGACTTGGTGTTTTATCTATCTTCTTTATTGTTTTGTTTCAAAATTTAACTAATACAGATGAACATAATTCGCAACTTTTGAAAGAGGTTACGGAGGCTGCAATGTGGGATGCATTTGATTATGCTTCTTATAGAAAAAATGGGACAGTACGTATTTACCGAGAAAAATTTGTAGAAAATTTTGTAAGAAGGTATGCTGAAAGTGCTAGTAGAATGAGAGAATATGTTATAAAGTTTTACGATATTAATGAAAGCCCACCCAAAGTTAGCTTAAGTGTACAAAGCGGGGTTGTAGGTATTATGGGAAGAACTAGGATGACTTTTGATTTACAAAATCGAATTGATGCAATTTTAGAGACTCCTTATTAAAATAAAAGAAAAGAGAGGATGAGTATATGAATAATTTGGCGGCTTCGGCTAAAAAGTTTATGAAAAACAAAAATATGATTACGATTGTTGGTGTTGTAGCAATTTTGATTTTACTGTATATTGGTTATAGTACACAAATCAATAATGCAGTAGAACCAATTTCTATTCCTGTAGCTACACAAACAATTCAACCAAAAACAGAGATAACTGATGATATGGTACAAGTAATTGATATGCCTAATGTTTCACTTAGTGATAATGTAATTAGGTCTAGAACACAAATAGTTGGAAAATATTCAAATGTTAATTCTGTTATTCCTGAAGGTAGTATGTTTTATACAGATACCGTTATTGATGGGGATGAGCTTCCTGATGCTTCATTTGCAAAAGTTAAAGCTGGTGAAGTAGTTTATAATTTTCCAGTTGATATGGAAAGTACTTATGGTAATTCTATTTTTCCAGGAAATAAGATTGATATTTATATGAAAGTTGGTGACGGTCGTGATGAGAAAATCATGATTGGGAAACTAATTGAAAATATCGAGGTATTAGCTGTTAAGGATTCTTCTGGTCGTGCAGTGTTTGAAGATACTAGTGAGACTAGAAATCCAGCTATGATGATTTTTGGTTTAAAGACTGATTTATATTTATTACTTAAGAAGGCTTCTTATATGGGTACTTTAGGTGTTGAACTTTATCCAGTACCACATGGTGGTAATGTAGATACTGAGGGTGCTACGCAAGTTTCTACACAACAATTAGTTGATTATATTGAAGCTCATTCAGTAAATATTCCAATTCCTGAAGAAACTACTGATGATCCATTATTACCAACACTTTCACAAACTGGTGGTCAAAGAAATACTGTAACAATTACTTTCCCAGATGGTTGTGATGGTCAGTATACTTGTACTTATGTTAAGGATAATGGTAAATCACAAAGAGTTACTAAAAAGACACAAAATGTTGTTTATACTGGTAATGGTAAATTAACAGCAACAGTTCAAGAAGAAAATGGTACAGCGCATTCAATTACAGTGGATATTCCATTAACTAATTCAACTAATTCAAATACTTCAAATACTAATAATTAGGAGTTTGATATGAATAATAATGTATTTGAACAAATAGATTTTGGTCCATTAAAACCTTATTTAGCGGATGATGATATAACCGATGTTTCTTATGATAACGGAGGTCAGATTCATTTAAAGACTTTATCAAAAGGTATATTTAGGATTGAAAATCCAGCTGTTAACGATGCTTTTATGGAAAAATTAGCCTTTCAGTGTTCAAATGTTATGGGAAAAACCTTTAATATGGCTCATCCTTTCTTGGATGCTGAAAGTGCTGAACTTCGTTTAGCTTTTATTCATCCTTCAATTGCTCAAAATGGTATTGCTTGTGTTGTTCGTAAAACACCGGCGAAGATAAGGCTTCAGAAGGATAAGATAGTTGCTGATAAGTATGTTGAATTAGATATTATTGATTTTTTAGAGCAATGTGTACTTGGACATTGTAATATAATTGCTTCCGGTGAAACTGGTTCTGGTAAGACAGAATTTATTAAGTATTTAGCTTCGAAGATAGCTGAAGACGAGAAAATTATTACTATTGAAGATACTTTGGAATTGCATTTGGATAAAATATTTCCACATCGCGATATTGTTGCAATGAAGACAAATAATATTGCTTCTTATACAGAAATTTTGGAGGCTTGTATGCGACAAAATCCGAAATGGATTTTGCTTTCAGAGGTACGTAGTGCTGAGGCGGTATTAGCTGTTCGTAACTCTATTTCTTCTGGACATTATATTTTATCAACAATTCATGCTGATAAAGCATCTTCTATTCCTAACCGACTTTACAGTTTACTTGAGACAAATCAAGATGTTAATCAATTTTTGAGTTCAATTTGTAGATATATACAGCTTGGCGTATATATTAGAGGTTATACTGATAAAGCAACCCATAATTTTAAAAGAGAGATTGCAGAGGTTACGGAGTTTTATGTAACAGAAGATACTAATGAAGCTAGACATAATGTTATTTATAGAAAAGCGGCGGATGGTAAGGTTATTAGGAATAATCCAAGTCCTTATTTAATTGATTATTTGGAGGTTCAAGGGGTATTTTTACCAAAAGAGCTTCAGAATTTAGCTGGCGAACCATATACAGATGCAGATTCATTAAAGAGTAATGCTGAAAATAATAAAAGTAATGGTGCAAGTGTTAATAGTGATAAAATAAATGCGAATGTACAAAAGCCGGTTAATGGGGTAAATAATTCAGTTAATAATGGAAATTTCATGAATAATTCTAATATGGATAATAATGTTAATAAAGCTGCAATAAATAATTCTAATATGAATAATAATGTAAATAAAACTTCAGTAAATAATTTTAATGCGAATAATAATGTTAATAAAGCTGCAATAAATAATTCTAATATGAGTAATAATGTAAATAGTAATTTTAATGTTGCTACTAATAATGTTGCTGGTTTTAATAATTCTAATGCGATTAATACAGGTGTTACTAGTAATTCATCTACATTTAATAATAGTGGCACAAAAGTTAATATGGCATCTAATAATTTAAATACTTCTAATATGAATAATAATGTAATGCCTAATCAAACGATAGTTTCTAGTAGTGGAATGATAAATAATCAGGTACAAAATTCTACTGGAAATTCGACTGTGGAAAATTTATTTGAGTAAAGGAGGGTACTATGACTATTTTAATTCTTTTAGCTGTTACGCTAATTGCTATATTTATTGTTTTATATCGAAATAATAATAGTAGTAATAATGTTTATAAGTTTATAAGTAAAAAATTTAGTGTAATTTATGATAAGTATGCTCCTTATTCATTTAAGACAATTAGACAAAAAATTAAAGATCTGGGTCAAGAATATACTAAAAGACAGTATGCTATTCAAATTGTGGTGTTTGCTGTTGGTGCAGCAGTAATTACATATTTATATTTTTATAATATTATTGTATCAATTTTGTATGCAATTTTGGCGGTAGCTGTTATTCCATATTTAACTTATTTACGTTGTAAAAGACTTTATAGTGAGTTTATTTTTGAACAAATCCAGGTTTATACAACTAATACAATTATGGAATTTGCGACTACTCAATCATTTGTTAAGGCTTTAGAGGGGGTATATTCATCAAATGTGCTTGAAGATCCGGTAAAAGCCGATGTAAAGATGATGATTGATATGGCATATCAAAATGGTACTATTGAACAGTCTATTAGTTATATGAATTCTAAGTATGATTTTTACATAGTTAGAAATATGCATCAACTTTTTTTACAAATTACTAATGAAGGTTCTAGGGATGCCGGAGAATCACTAGAAAATATGAGTCAGGATATTGATATGCTAGTTGAAAGTGTATACCGAGATAGAATTGATAGAGCGACTTTCCATAAGAAGTTTTTACAGTTTGGTATTATTCTTTATTTAATGGTTATGCTTGTACAGTTTATGCTTGGTATGGAAACTTATGTGGAAATGCTTTCAGACTGGTGGGTACAATTATTACTTCATGGTATTATTTGGTTGAATACGTTCTTCCTTTTATCCGGAGAAAAATATTATAATGAAGATGTGGGGGCTGAGTAATATGAGTATGGGATTAATATTTATACTGATTGCAGTGATTATAATATTTTTACTAGAAGTTAATCATCATTTTAGTTCTAGTAAATTTATTAAAGAAACAGAGCCATATTTTCAAATTTTAATGGAAGATGATTATGAGTTTTTACTTAAAATAAGATATGGCAGTGATGTAGATGTAAAGAAAATGTATGACCTTAGAGTGCGTAATGGTATTGTTGGAATTATCTTTTTCTTATTTATTTTTCTACAGAATTTAACTTTTGCTTATATATTACTTTCGTTTTTATTAGGTTTTGCTTTATTTAAATTTCCTTATATGAAACTTAGTAATTATTATAAACAGAATTTGAATAAAATTAATTTAATGCTTCCATACTATTTAAAGGGACTAGAAATATTGGTTCAGCATTATACTGTTCCAGTGGCTTTATCAAAGTCAATTGAAACGGCTCCTGAATTATTTAAGTCTGGATTAAAGGAATTGGTTGCGAAGATCGATGCTGGTGATTCTTCAGTACAACCTTATATGGATTTTGCACATGAATATCCAGTGCGTGATTCAATGCGTATGATGAGATTACTTTACCGTTTAGGTATTGGTAGTCAGCAAAATAAACAGGAACAATTGCTTATGTTTTCAAGAACCATTTCTGCTTTACAGAATAAAGCACGTGAGCAAAAGTACAAGGAACGTCTAGAAAAGATGGAAAATAAAACTATGATGATGCTTTTCTGTACAGGTGGTGGAATTTTAGGATTTTTACTTTTGTCAATGATGATGATGATGAGTTATTAAGTATAGTAAAAAAAAATAAATTATGCTATAATGAACAATAGGAGGGTAGGTGATAGTGAATGAAGGAAGCAGCAGGAGAGGCAAACTTAACAGTTGTTGCAATTATCTTAATCGGTGTTATCGTTGCTGTTGTTACTCCACTTGTCAATAACTTAATGAGTAATACTGCAGAACGTGCTTGTTGTACAGATGCAGGTGGTATATGGACTGGTGGAAAGTGTGATCCAACATATGCTGATATGGGAGCATATAATGCTTGTGTTGAAAAGTCTAACAATACATCTGGTACTGAATAAGTTTAACACTTGCTACTTAGCAAGTTTTTCTTGGATAATAAGGCGGTGAATTTAAATGCGGGAGAGTATAGGTAGCGTATTTTTATACAATATGGTTATTTTGTTTATCATAATTGTATTTGGTTTGATTTCGGCTACTGTTAGTTATTACAAGGCATTTAAGGTAAACGAACGAATACTTTTGATAATAGATAAATTTGAAGGTTATAATCGTTTATCTGAAGAGGAAATCGTAAATTATTTAAAAAGTTTAGGTTATTCTTCTGAACCTAGTGGTCAAGAGGCTTGCCCTAAGGAAAAAGATGGGGGTACATTGGTAACAGCTAGAGATGCTAGACATTTATACTGTGTTTATTATTATGCTGATGACCGTGGAAGTAATGAGTCTGGTATGACTAATGGCGATAATCAACCAATATATTATAATTATGCTGTAACTAGTTATATTTATATACAGTTACCAATTGCTGGCGCATTTAAATTACCGGTTTTTACTAAAGGAGAGAGAATTTATAATTTTAGCGATAGTCAAAGTCAAGGTGGTAGAATATGAAAGAGGCAATAGCAAATGCTGGGGTATTTAATTTAATTATTATTTTTGTAATAGTTTTAATTCTTTTGTTTATTGGTTCTCTTTCTTATTCTCGTGGCTTTAAAGCTAAGAATAAAATATTAGAAGAAATTGAAAAAGATCAAGGTTATACTAGTGATACAGAGGCAAGAATAGATGATTGGCTTGGTAATATTGGTTACCGTGTTAATACTGGTTTGAATAGTAATTCAGATGATTGTCCAGCTTCAGCTGAGGGTAATGGTGGCAGTCATGGAAAATTGGTAAGTGGTTCAGCTCTTTATCAATACTGTGTTTATGAATTTGATACTTGCACTTCTGGTTCGGATAATTCTAAGTGCGGTAAATATTATAGAGTTATTGCTTATATGTATTTTGATATACCTTTACTTGGTGGTTTACTTAAGATACCAGTAAATGGAGAGTCTGTGATATTTAATGAAATTACTAGTTAGGATGGTGGAATCATGAATGTTTTAATTGTTAATAAGTTTCGCGATGCTTTGGCTAATTTAGATATTGAAGTTATCAAAGAGTTGGAAGGGGAATTTACAGTTGATGAAATAATCAATACTTTTCAAAATTTCTTTTTTCAAAAAATGATTATCGATGTGACTGCAATAAAAAATTATAAAGAGGTAAAAACTTTACAGCAGCTTTCTTTATCTTTAGATGTGGATAAGGTTATTTTACTTCTTGATGGTTCACCTGAAACCACTGATCCTGAGTATTTATCGGATTTAATTTCTATGGGAATATATAATTTTACGATGAATGTTGATGGTGTTAAATGGCTTATTGATCATCCTAATAGTTATCGCGATGTGGCACAATATCATCAATTAGATACAACACATGGTTCTTCTTATACTAATGCAGAATCTGTTTCTTATAGTCAAAATTTTAAGAAGTGTTCTGTAATATGTTTTAAGGATATTACACCTAGTGCGGGAGCGACTACTTTAATATATATTGCGAAAAAGCAGTTGCAACGTAATTATGATGTGGTGGCAATTGAAATTGATAAACATGATTTTATGTATTTCGATGAAGATAAAATGTACAGTATAACTAGTGGTGAGATTGGCAATACTATTTCTAAATATAGTTCTTCTGATATTATTTTAGTGGATGGAAATGGTAGCCCTGTAATAGATACTTTTGCAAGTGAAGTTATTTATTTATTAGAACCATCTAAAATACAGTTAAATAAATTATTAGCACGGGATCCAAAGGTGCTTGAGAGAAATAAAAATAAGAAAATTGTGTTAAATCAGTGTATGCTTAGTGAACAAGATGTTTCGGATTTTGAATTTGAAACTGGTTTAAAGGTATATGCTAAAATACCACCACTTAATGACCAAAGCGATGAAAATGTGGCTTTAGATAATTTTTTTGTTAAACTTGGATTTTCAAAGCAAGGTAGTTCTAGCGGTGGAGAAGAAAAAAAAGGAATTAAAGGGTTATTTAAGTAATTCTTTTTTTGTAAAATCAATGTATTGGAAAATATATCTATTGACAAATTTTTGAATAAAATGTATATTTAATATATAGATTAAGAGGAGGTTTATTATGAATTTAATCAGTGCTTTGTATTGCGAAAGTGTTATATCAGGAGGTATTCCAAATGGTATTGGTAATGCTATTCATTTAATTGTTGTAGCAATTCAAATAGTAGTACCAATATTACTTATAATTTGGGGTATGATTGACTTCGCTAAGGCTATAATTGGACAAGATGAGGATAAAATCAAAGCAGGTCAAAAGTTATTTATGAAAAGACTTATTGCTGCTGTATTAGTATTCCTAATTGTAACAATTGTTCAACTTTTAATTAATGTAGCTGCTAGTGTGGCAAATGGAGATGGTTCTGGTACAGATGTTAATAATGTATGGAATTGTGCTAAAGAGCTAATTAGTGGTAAAGCATCAGGTGCGTAAATAAAATAGTTTAGAAAGTGGGAATAAGATATGGATTTAATTTATATGTTAGATGCAGCTGATTCGACTTTATGTGAAGGTATTTTGATACCTAATGTTATATTTAATGCAGTGTCAACTATTATTAAAGGTATTAAAATTATAGTTCCGGTATTACTTATAATATGGGGTATGATGGATTTTGCAAAGTCTGTAGTTGCTAAAAAAGAGGAAGATATAAAAAAATACCAAAAGGCTTTTGTTTCACGTCTTATTTCTGCTTTAATTGTATTTTTGATTATATTTATTGTACAACTCGCCGTTAATTTAGTTTCTGGTGTTGAGGATTCTACAAATTCTGAAGGCACTACAGTGAGTGATATTTGGAGCTGTAGTAAGAAATTTATTAATGGTGTGGATACAACTGAACAAACAGAAGAATAAGAGTTATCTTTTATGATAATTCTTTTTTGATTTTTTGGACAATGATGTTTGTTGATTTATAAATTTATGTTATAATGAATATGTATGTTATGTTTAAGGTAGGGGAATCTATGAAAAAATATCTTATATCTGTTTTTTTAATTATTGGAATTCTTTTTATTAATATAAACGGAGTTAATGCTGCTAATATCCAAGGTGGTGGTGGAGGATCAGATCCTGATTCTCTTAAAACTGAAGATGGCTATGCTAGATGTGTATATGCTGGATATGGAAGAATATATTCAACTATTCAACTTACCATTACAGTTTATAAAGATACAGATGGTGTTGTTCGTTCTTATGCGGATATGCAGTGTGCTAAGAAAGGTGAAGATACTTTATCTCATTGTGATATTCATAATTATAATGATATTTTCCATAATGCAGATGCTACATTATATAGTAAATTTCACGATAATAACGGTTGGAAATGTTATGATGGTATATATGCTACAACTGGAAATGGTGGTAGAATTGAATTGATAATAGATGAAGCAGCAGGAACACATTTCGAATTGTTAGATGATGAATCAGAAGTAGTTAATGAAAATGATTCTATAGATACTAGTCATGATGGTGATAGTGTAGTAGATGTTGAGGATCATTATTCTGATTCAGACTCAGGTTCAAGCACTGGTACTGGTACTGGTGACGCGGCTGTAGATGCTATTTTGGATTGGGCAAATGGTCAAGGATATGGTAATAATATTAGGGCAGTAGGTGATCCTTGTAATATTATTAATAATAATTTAAAAGACATTTTAAGTAGTGTGTTTTGGCTTATCAGTGTTGCTGGAATTATATTAGTTGTTGTTATGACGGCGATTAGTTTTATTAAAGCGATTGTTGGTTCTGATGATGAAAAGTTAAGAAATGCTTTAAGCCATTTAATAACAAGAGTTATCGTAGTTATTATTTTACTTTTATTACCGATGCTTTTACAATTTGTTATTAATCTAGTAAATGATAGCTTTGAAGGTCAAGTTAAAATTGGTGATGATGGAAACGTCTTCTGTGATATAACGAGATAAAAGAGGAGGTACTATATGGAAATTGTACAAAATCTTTTTAGGACTTTGATGTTCTTTTTGGATAATATTGTATACGGTTTGATTCCAACAATTTATAAGCTATTTGTATATTTAGCTAATTTAAATTTGTATGGTAATGATTCAGGTAATCCTATTCAAGAAATTGTTAATCATATATATGTATTACTTGGTATATTTATGCTATTTAAAGTTAGTTTTTCCCTTTTACAATATATTGTTGATCCTTCTTCTTTTAGAGATAGTTCGAAAGGAATGGGAAAACTAGTTACAAATGTATTGGTAGCTATGGTTTTATTAGTAAGTGTCCCTTTTATTTTCGAAAAGGCTATGGAGTTGCAAGCAGTAATTGTAGAAAATAATGTAATTGGTCAATTAATTTTAGGTCAAGACATGGGAGGAAGTAGTGATAATACTGTTGATGTGATAAACACTAAAGCAAAGGATTTACAATTTCTGATGTTTGGGGCTTTTTATTCTTTAAATCCTGAAGTAACTAATAATGAAACATTTGCTGGATGTGCTGGTACAAGTGGAGTGTTTGGATCTATAGATATGGCAACGGAATCTTGTTTGACCGCTTTAGATAGCGCCTTAAGCGGCTATGAAGACGCATCGGCTAATAATGTTACTTTATATAGTTTCTTTAAGCATGGTTCAGATGGATTAGATGAGAGAAAATTTGGTGATTTTGATAAATTACTTTGGTGGAAAGTTGATGGACAGTATGTTATTAATTATTTACCTTTTATTTCGACAGCAGTTGGGATTTATGTAGTATTTTTATTGATTACATTTTGTGCTGATATTGCACTTCGAGCTATTAAATTATTATTTTTACAAATGATTGCTCCAATTGCTATAGTGTCTTATATAGATCCTAAAGAGTCAATTAGTAATGGTAAAATGAGTGCATGGATAAAAGAAACAGCTTCAACTTATTTTTCATTATTTATCAGATTAGCAACTGTTTTCTTAGTTGTAATGTTAGTTTCATTAATTGCATCAAGTGTTTTAGCTGACGGTGGTTATATTTCTGGTATGATTAATCCACAAGAGTATAATATATGGATATATTTATTCTTAATTATTGGTGCTTTTATGTTTGCTAGACAAGTTCCTAAAATAATAGAATCTATTTTCGGAATTAAAGGTTCTGGTAATCTTAGTCTTAATCCATTTAAAACTGTTAGTAATTTCTTATCTACTCCAATTGTAGCAGCTGGTGGTGCGGCAGTTGGTGGTGCTTTAGGAGCAGCTGCAGCTAATACAATAGCAGCTGCAGCACCGATTACTAATAATATAAAAACTAGATTGGATAATAAGTTTGGTAATAATTCCGCGCTTATAAATTTTAGAAATAAAGTTAGTAATGTTAAAAATGCTGTTAAACCTTTTGCTTCCGCCGCTTCGCCTTGGTTAGGTATTGGTACTGGTGCTGTTAGTGGTGCTGTTCGAGGTGCTCGTGCTGGATATAGCGATAAAAATATTTTAAGCGGTGCCAATAAAGCTCGTTTGGGTACAAATGATGCAAGATTACGTAGGGATGTTTATGGTACTGAATATCCGGATCCAAAAACTGGTCAGATGAAAAAGGCTTATTCTTCGACAGAAAGAATGCAAGATGCTGTTCGAAATTTTGCAGGTATAAGGAATAAAGATGGTGGAATTGGTAAGATTGATAAACAGATTAAGGATCTTTCTAAGAGTATATCAGATAAGAGTATGGAAGAATCAGGTTTAAGAGAACAAATGTCTAAATTTAAAGGAAAATTTGATGAAGATCAATTAAAAGCAGCTCTTCATTCTGATACTTATGAGGAATATTTAAGGTCTCAAAGTGTTAATGTTCCAACTGCACGTACTATTAATGAAGATATTAATAGAAGAGTACCAGAAGTTTCTGCTTCATCTTCTAATACAACTTCAAGTAGTACCACAACTATTAATCCAACAGTTGTAGTATCATCTAATTCAGATGTCAATAGAGAGGTGACTAATGTGAATAATGTACCATTATATGCTCAAAATAATGCTCAAAATACAACTCAAAATAATGCTCAAAATACTCAATCATTTACATTACCAGCTGGTATGTTAGATAAGGAATCATTTGAAGAATATAAGAGATATAATGCGGCTATTAATAGTGTTAATGAGGAACAACATAAATTAGAGGATGATGTCTCTTTATATCAAAAAGTTTCTGATATAAAACATAATGCGAAAAAGCAATAAAAAAGGGGTGATTAGATGCAGTTTTTAATTCCGGCAAATTCAAAAAAGTCTATGCTTATATTTGGTGCTTTTACAACATTTGATTTAATTTTATTTGCTAGTGGTTTAGGTGTGTCTATTATTATGTTACTTATTATAGCACCGAATAGTTTTGCAACAGCGGTTATTGATTTATTACCTGGTTTAATATGTGGATTTTTGGTTTTACCAATTCCTAATTATCACAATTGTATGGTAATATTAGTAGAAATGTATAAATTTTTTACATCTAGACAAAAATTTATTTGGAAAGGATGGTGTGTGAAAGATGAGTTCAAAGAAGAATCGGAGCAAGTACACAAATGATTTTGTACCGATAAGGTCGATTACAAATGGTGTTATTATTTGTGAGAATAATGAGAAGGTTACAGGAGTAAAAATATTTCCTAGAAATATTTTTATTCTTGAACCTGATGTTCAAAATATGATTATTTCCAATTTGAAAAATGTTTATAATTTAATTGATTATGAATTTTGGATTATTGTAGCTGATAGACCTGTTGATATAACTTCATATTTGTCAAGATTACAATTACTTTATAATTCACAAACTAATCCAGTAAAAAGGAAGCTAATTTTAGAGGATATTAATAAAGCTAATATGTTTACAACGACAATGAATGTTGTGGATACAGAATATTATTTACTTTTTAAAGAGAAAGATATGGATAAAATTCAAAAGAAGATAAGAAATTTAATCCAGGCTTTTGCGAATGCGGGATTGAATGCGGCACAAACATCTAATGATGATTTGAGAATTATTTTGGATAATTTCTTAAACGGCGGAATGACTACTTCGTTTGGGACGGTGATGAGTTAATGGATATTAAAACGCAAATTGCGCCTAAGGGTTTGGAATTTAAACCTAGTGGGTTTGTTGCTAGTGATAAATATTCAACAATATTAACAGCTATTAGTTATCCAAAAATGATTTCTCCTGGTTTTTTGGCTAATTTAACTAGTATTCCTGGGGTAAAAATGGTTATTAAACATTTACCACTTCCTTTTAGCGTTATTAATAAGATGATTAATAAGGAAATTGCGGATATGAAAGTTCGTTATCAAGAGGAACATGATGTAACGATGCAGGAGAAAATTCGCCAGGATTATGAATCTTTGGAGGCTTTTATTAAGCAGTTAGCGGCTTCACAAGCTAAAATTTGGGATTTCCAATTACATTTGATGATTACTGCGGATTCGGAAGATGAACTTACTAGTAAAAAGTTACAGGTTAAGAATTATTTGGAAGCTATGGATATGAGGGCAATTCCTTTACGATTTGAACAAGAGAAGGTTTTGAAGAGTATGCTACCAATTTTTCCGAAGCAGGATATTGAAGATAGAATTGGTACACCAATACCTTCACCAACATTGGCAGCTATGTATCCATATGTATTTGATAGTATAAAAGATCCTGGATTATCTACTTTACTTGGTGTGGATTTTTCTGGTGGTGTTATATTATTTAATCAATTTTTATATCAAATTCAAAAAGAACATAATAGAAATAATGCAAATATGATTATTTTGGGTACTTCTGGTAGTGGTAAATCGACAGCAGCTAAGTTACTTTTAAGAAGTCATATTAGGAATGGTTATAAAATGGTTTTAATCGATCCGGAAGGTGAACTTGAGGATATGACTAAACTTTATGGCGGTGATTTTATCGACCTTGGTAAAGGTGGAGAATTTGGTATGATTAATCCGCTTGAAGTTATTATGGATGCCGACGAGGAAGAAATTAGACAAGGTATGGGGTATGCGGTACTTACACGTTCTTTACAAACGATAAAGGCTTTTATGAAGTATTATGATCCATCAATTACAGAAGATGTACTTAATATTTTTAGTGAGGTAGTACAGGAAACTTATAAACGTTTTGGTGTTGATTTTAATTCAGATTTTACACATTTTACTTCTAAGGATTATCCAACTTTTAAAGATGTATATGCGACTGTTAGAGGAAAAATTACTGCGATGCCTGATCAAAGTAAAGAAAGAGATATTTTAGAGCAGCTAGAATTAAAATTGCGTCCATTGATTAGAGAGTTAAGATTTTATTTTGATGGTACAACGACTATCACGCCTAAGAGTAATTTTATTGTTTTTAATATTAGAGAGTTAATGAATGCGGATGAAAATATTAGAAATGCGTTATTCTTTAATGTTTTGAAGTTTGCGTGGAGTTTGACTTTGGATTCTAGTATTAATACGGTTTTGACAGTTGATGAGGCACATGTGCTTTTATCAGGTAATAATACTTTAGGTGCGGATTTCTTAGCGCAGATACAAAGACGTGCTCGTAAGTATAATACTGGTACAATTATAATTACACAGCAACCTACAGACTTTAGTGATCCTAGCGTTATCACTCAAGGAAAGGCAATTTTTGATAATGCTTCATATTATTTGATTATGGGTCTTAAGAAACAAGCAGTTGAAGATTTAGGAAAATTAATTGATTTAAATGATAATGAAAAAGAGAGTATTAAAGGATACAATCAAGGTGAGGCTTTGTTTGTATGCGGAAGCAAGCGTATGAGAATTAATGTTGTAGTTACTCAGCAAGAACTAGATTCATTTGGTTCTGGTGGTGGACTATAAGTTTGATTTGGAGGTGGTATTTTGGCTTTACCGACGGCATTTATAAAGGCAAAGAATGCTATTTCTAAGGGTGTACAGTCTGCAAGAACGGCTAGAGCGGTAAATGCTGCCACCTCGAACTCAAGTGAACAAGGTGTAAACTCTTTTTTTAGTATTTTTAAACTTCCTTTGATGATTGTTATTCCCATAGCTGGGACAATTGCGGCTTTTATTTTTGTGGTTTTTCTGGCTATTGTTGCTATTCCACAAATTTTAGTTGGTACTATTTTTGGCGGTGGTTCACTTTCTAGTAATATCAATGGTGGTGTTAGTGGTGGACCTGTTGGACCAGGTTTAGCATCATCGGTTGTCGAATGTGCTAGACAACAAATTGGTAAGCCTTATGTATGGGGGGCTGAAGGTCCTAATGCTTTTGACTGTTCTGGTTTAGTTACTTACTGTTATAGACAAGCGTTAGGCGTTGAAGTTCCACATCAGACTAAAAAATTGGCAAAATCTTCGGCGTTTAGAACGGTTTCATCTGTGGATCAGCTTTCACCTGGTGATATTATTTTGGATGGTGGAAACAATATTAGTCATGTTGGAATATATTCTGGTAATGGTACGGTGATACATGCACCTGAACCGGGTAGTAATGTTACAGAGATTTCTTTGGAGAGATTTCAAAATGCGGTTGCAGGTTTTGAAACTTATAGGACATATATTGGTCAGTGATGTAGGTGAGAATATGAAAAAAATGTTATTATTAGGTTTATTTTTAATTTTATTGACTGGCTGTAGTGCACAGTATAATTTAAAAATAGATAAGGATAAAATCGAAGAAAATGTGGAAGTTTCATTTCCCAAAAATACTACTGACCGTACTTTATTAGAACCATATTTAACTATAGCTAATAGGGTGTATCCTAAAAATGATAATTTATCAGATGTGTATAAAACTTCTTTAGATGAGGATGATTATAATTATTATTTACGATATAATTATAATCATAGTTATGATTTGTTTGATCAAAGTTTGTTTTTAAATCAGTGTTATGAAGATGTTTCTTTTGTCTATACTGATGAACAAGTAGAGTTATCAACTAGTAATATGTTTATGTGTTTAAATATGCTTGATGATGGTTTATATTTAAATGATGCGAGTATAAGAATTACTACTGATATGAAAGTTGTTAACAATAATGCAGATTCAGTAGATGGCAATACTTATATTTGGAATGTTAATAATTCAAATTACGATAATAAACCAATTAATTTGGTTATACAAAAAGTTTCTACTCCTTTAGATAGTGTTGTGGAGGTTTCTGAAAATAATCCTTCATATTTGCTTATTTTTATAATAGTTGGAATTTTAGTAATTGCTATTTTGCTATTTATTGTAGTTAAGCGTAAGGCAAGGAATAACAATGCTTTTTAATTAGGTGGTGTTTAAATGAATGATAGAATAGAAAATATAAAAAAGAATTTTAAATTATTTTCTTATTTATTTTTAATTTTCTTAATTCTTTTTGTCAATATAGGTCCTGCGTTTGCTATTAGTAGAGGAGATTATTTAGAGGAACATACTAATGGAAATAAAAAAGAAGAGCAATTACTTAGAAAAATTGAAATTATTCATGAGGCGTTTCCACAGCAAACTGACGAAGCTGCTTTATATGCTACTTTGGTTCATAGAGGTACTTTGACTGATTATATAGAAGATTCTTATGATGAAGATTTTGATGAAAATCAATATAGAAATATTTGGACGGATTTACGAAGCAGTTTTGATAGTATAATTAACAATGCCTTTAATATGGCACAGGTTATGGCCATGACTATTTTGGCTGGACTTGAATGTTTGGTTGAATATATAGTCGGTGAAGGGACAGAAGATGAGCATACAGAAAGTTATTATGAAACTAACTGTGTTTTAGAGAAGGTTATTGAAAAATATGCGGATGTTTGGAGCCACACAACCGATGAAAATTTGGAGGCGGCTATTAAAAAGCCAAAATCTGTTGATTTACTTACGGCAGCTACTATTGTTATGCTTGATTCAAGTGGATGGATTGGCACATATAGTGATGAAAATTATAAAAAGGCTTTAGCTGGTGATGGATTAGTTGGTAATTTGATTCATAGAGATAATTTAATTACCAATTTTGTTGCGACAGCTTTAAATGGAGTATTTTGTGCAGTTAGAAATATTTTGGATGTAGTGACTGATGGGGCATTTGATGATTTTGCTTTAAGCGGTTTCAATCCTGGCAATAGTTTTGAAGATTTAAAAGGATTTACTACTCAAGGTACTTCAATGGCGGATAAATTAAGTCGGTTTTATACAATGGAAAAAATTTGTAAGTATGGATTTATAGGTGGTACTTATGAACATGTACAAAATCCAGATTGGAATACTGAGGCTGGTAAAGAAAGGTATCAAGCTAAAAAAGATATTGTGGCTGAACAAATAGTAGGATTAGCTGAGGATTTGAGAGCTAGTAGTGGTGGTGGATTTGGAAGTAATAACTGTGTGGTTAATCCATCTTCTTCTGGAGCTTTTAGTACTTGGAAACAAGGAGATCCACAATGGGGGTCTATTAGCTTAGGTGGTGGCGGAAGTATGGCTGAAATTGGCTGTCTTGTTACGTCATTTGCTATAACGATTGCCCGTTCTGGAACACAAATTACTAATTTACCTAGTGGATATAGTAGTTTTAATCCTGGAGCTTTAGCTACAGTACTTAATCAAAATGGTGGATTTGTTAGTGGTGGTGCGTTTACTTGGAATGGTTATCAATCTATTGCACCTAATGTAAAATATTATCCTTTTGTACATACTCATATTACTAATACTCAAAAGTTAGCAAGCACTTTGTCTAAAGAATTATCGACACCTGCGGAAGGAAAGTATCAAAAATTTATTATAATTAATATTCATCACAATGCTAGTAGCCAACACTGGATTGCAGTTGACAGTGTAACTAATAATGAAGTTACTTTATTTGATCCAGGTGGTGTAAGTGGCAATACTTTAGATGCTAATTATAGTGGTTGGGTAGTTGATGGATATAAGGTTGTATATGCAACAGATGTTTTATTTGGTCAAGCTGGTACATCTACTGGTGGTGGAAGTGGTAGTAGTAGTAACTATTGTGAAACATCTGGAAGTATTGTAATTCCTCCAGAGTTTGGTGGCGGCGGCTTTACTGTAACGGTTTACAATGATTTTAACTGGGCTTATAATCAAGGTAAAGTTTATGATATGTGGGCTGCTGCTGGCGGTCAATGGGATGATGGAATTGCTGTTTTAGATGGAAGATATTTAATAGCATGTACTAAGAAGTTTGGTAATGTGGGTGATAAGGTTGATTTCTTCTTGGATGATGGCACTAAAATACCTTGTATAATTGCCGACATTAAAAATGAAAATGACCCTGGTGCTAATGAATGGGGTCATAATAATGGCCAAAGTGTTTTGGAATTTGAAGTTTCACATGTAGCTTTCTACGAGATCTATGGCTGTAATCCAGGAACTGGTGGTTGGCATATGGAATGGTCTGGTAAGAGAGTTAGTAGTGCATCTAATTTAGGACAAAATATTTTAGGTTAAAAGTTGTTTAAAAGACAACTTTTTTTGTTAAAAAAAAACATATTTTAAGAAAAATATGTTAAATAGCGTTAGGATCTTTTAATGTTATGTATTTGACATTGATGTTATTTTTTTCAAAAATTTGATTAATTTCTTTTTCAAATGCTTGGGCTTCTTTTTTCATATCTGGGCAAGTGGTTTTAAAACCATTGTTACTAATTATTTGACATTTAAATTCACCATTTTTATAGGTTCCTTTTTGATAAAGAGTGCCAATTTCGTGATTTGAATTATATCCTTCTAATTTATAAGATATTTCGATTGTGCCGTCTTGTTTATAACCGGCTTCAATATTTAAAACTTGGGTGTTAGATGTATTAATAACGGCTTTGGATAATAGATATTGATCAATAAGGGCTTGGTAAGTTGTTTTTTCATCGCCGTTATTAGTAGTTTTAGTATATATGCCATCGCTGTCTTTTTTAAAGTTATTTTCATTAATATATGAAGTAAATCTATCATTATTTATATTTTGCATTATTTTTTGATACACAATAATACCAATAACGGTTATAGTGGCAATTATTAATACAGCAATGATAATATTGATTATCTTTTTAGCTTTATTTTCATCTTCCATTTTTATCCTCCATTCTATTTAAATTATATCAGTAAAAAAAAATATTATCAATAACAATTGACAGTATAAAAAATAATTCGTTATAATGTTAATGATAGGTGATAGATATGGATATAAAAGAGGAATTAAGAAAAAATTTAAAGTATATTATTATTTTAGTATGTTTATTACTATTATATATTGTGTTTGCGGTATTTTTGACAGATAAAGATGAAAAAGCGGATGGATATTTAATTGTTGGCGATGCCCTTATATATCAAAAAAATGGCGATTCGTGGGAACAATTGGATGAGGTTCCCGATTTAGATAATTTAGTTTTTGATGTTTATGATGGTGATGAAAAATTATCTAATATTACAATTCAATATAATGCGGGTAGATTTTATTTCTTTGATGAAGATTATAATGAAATGGATTTTGCTGATTTTAGAGTGGCGTATACTGATAATTTAGATGTAAAGATTAATAGTAATGAAATTCAAAAGTATGAAGAATCTGATGAAAAATATATTAAGGCAGTTACTAATACGACTAATGAGGATTCTTTGAGTGCATACAGAACTTCATTAGATAAACTTAGAGTTGATTATGATGGCGATGGTACTAATGAAGTGCTATATACTATTACAAATTTTTCATATCAAGTGGAAGATTATCCAATGAATTCTTATATGTTTATGGTGGACAATAGTAAAGTAAAAATAATTGGTAAATCTGAAGGATTAAAACCATTTACTATTATTGATTCACTTGATTTAGATAATGATGGTAATTTTGAGGTTATTGTGGCTAATGAGGTGGTAGATGTTCCAAGGTTTGATACTTGTTATCAAATTTATGGAATGAAAAATAATAATTTTGATTTGGTTCAAAAGTGTTCAACTTTTGAATAAAGGAATTTAGAAATATTCCTTTTTTCTTGGCTTTTATTGCGGATATTATTTTGGCGTGATATAATATTGGTGTTTATATAGTTCGGTTTTATAAGGAGTGATATTTCATGAAATTAAAGTTTAGAGCGTCAAAAAAAGATTGGATGATTTTTGGGGGTTATTGTGTTGTTTTACTTTATTTTGTGGCGATTGCTCTTTTAAATATTATTCAATTTGCAAAAGGTGATTTAGATCATCCTTTTCATGGTTTAAATCCATTTCCAGCTTTTTCATCTGATTATATCGGGTTGACATTTACTTGTTATATAATTGCTTTAGTCGCTAGTATATTTAGTGTTTCTGATCGCTTTTTTGATAGAGAAAAAGGGTTTGGTTTTTCAACAGAAGCTAAAAAGTCATCTAAAGGTTATTCTAGATGGACTTCAGCTGATGAAATGAAAAAGGAACTTACAATGGTTAAAGTACAGGCGCCTGAAGCAGATGCTGGTGGATTACCACTTATTAATGACGGTAAAAAAATGTGGGTTGATGATGGTGAAGCTCATACTTTGATTATTGGTTCTACTGGTGCTGGTAAAACACAAGTGGCTATTTTTCCATTGGTTCATTCACTTGCTAAACATAATGAGTCTATGATTATTACGGATCCTAAGGGTGAGATTTATGAAACAACAGCTGAGATGCTTAGGAAAAGAGGATATAATGTTGTTTTATTAAATTTCCGTAATCCACAGCAAGGTAGTGGATGGAATCCGCTTCATTTACCATATAAATATTATAAAGAGGGTAATTCGGATAAGGCTAACGAACTTACGGACGACCTTGCTATGAATATTTTGTATGATGAAAATGCGCAAAATAGCGATCCGTTTTGGGAGAAAACTTCTGCAGATTATTTTTCTGGTATATGTTTGGGGTTATTTGAAGATGCTAAAGAGGAAGAGATTAATTTAAATAGTGTCAATTTATTTACGACAATTGGCGAGGATACATGTGGTCCTAAGTCAAATTACGCTAATGAATATTTTAAAACTAAAGATCCAACTTCACCATCTTATATAAGTGCTTCATCAACTATTTCAGCACCTGATGAGACTAGGGGAAGTATTTTATCAGTATTTAAGCAGAAAATAAGATTGTTTGCCGCTCGTGAAAATTTATCAGAGATGCTTTCGCATAGTGATTTTGAATTTGAAGATATTGGTAGAAAAAAGACCGCAGTATTTATTGTTATACAAGATGAGAAAAAGACTTATCATTCTTTAGTGACTATTTTTCTTAAACAGTGTTATGAGACATTAGTGGATTATGCCCAAAAATGTGGTGGAAAACTTCCTTATAGGACAAATTTCTTACTTGATGAGTTTGCGAATATGCCACCTTTAAAAGATGTCGATACAATGGTATCAGCAGCCAGAAGTAGAAAGATGAGATTTTTCTTTGTTATTCAGAACTATGCACAACTAGCAGAAGTTTATGGTAAAGAAAAAGGAGATACTATTAGAGGTAACTGTACAAATATTGTATATTTGATCAGTACAGAGCTTGCAGCATTAAAAGAAATAAGTGAGATGTGCGGAGAAGTTAAAGTTAAGACCGATAAAAAAGATAAAGATGGTAAAGCTATTGAAGAAACTAGGCCACTTATTACGGTTAGTGATTTACAGAAGTTAAAAATGGGAGAAATTATTTTACTTCGTCTTCGTATGGATCCTTTTAGAACGAAACTTAAATTAAATTGGCAAATTGATTGGGGAGAAGCTGATAAATGTGATAAGGCTACTTATCCAACTAGAGAAAAACAACCTTTGCATGTGTTTGATTTAAAGAGCTTTGTTGATAAGAAAAGAGCAGAAAAAAGGGAAGAGAGTATGAATAAGCTGATTAGTCAAGTGATGCCTAATATGAAGCGTAATACAGGACTTCCTGGAATGAATAATCAGGCTCCAACGAGAAAACCAATGTCTATGGAAGATATGTTAAAAAATATCGATAAGGCTGTGGAAAAATTAGAAAAAGAAGAGCAAAAGAAACAAGCTGGTGTTATGGGTAAAGGAACTAATGTTGGAAGAATAACTCCAGTGAAAGTACCGGCAAGTATGGCTGGTGATAGTTCTATTGATCCGTCAAAAGTCAATGCGGAAGTTAAAAGAGAAACTAATAAAAAAGATGTGGATAAGGTTGAAAAGAAGAGCACAAAGCCAGTGATTAATGGAGCCGATTTTGCAGCTAAGATTACAAGTAAAGTTAATAAAACGGTATTAGAAAAAGAACATGAAAAGAAAGTTAAAGCTGAGCATAAGCCGGATATAAAAGTGCCAGTTCAAAAAGAGAATAAAAGTGTAGAGAAGGCGCCAAAGAAAGAAGAAAAAATTATTTACAAAACTGAGTCAAGTGTTAAAGAGGATAAAAAATATGATCCAGATTATGTGACTGATGATCAATTTTTCGATGATTTTTTTGCGGATGACGACGATTAAGGAGTGAGTATGAATATTGAATAAGTATGATAGAAGTGTGCAGTATGAGGAGTCTTTACCTAGTCCTTTAATAGAAGGTGAAAATGTTTTGTGGAGTGCTAAACCTAAAAGAAAAGCCTTTATAATAAATAGAATAATAAGAATGATGCCTTTTGCATTGATATGGTTATTTTTGGATTTATATGTAATTTTGACATTTATAAATATTGATTATTCAGTAAATTTATTAGTTATTATTCCCTTTTTTGCAATACATTTATTTCCGGTGTGGATTTGGATAGGTGATATTGCTACAGCGAATATTAAGTGGAAGAATACAAAATATTATGTTACTGATAGAAGAATTATTATTCAAACAGGAATTATTGGAGCGAGTTATCAAACTATTTATTATAAAGATATTAAGAATGTGAATTTGAAGATAGGTTTGATCGACAAATTGCTTGGAGTTGGAGATATTTATATCGATACTGGTGAAGTTAGGCAAGTAAAACATGGAGTACAAAACGTCTTTTATTCACTTTTAGATGTTGAAAGACCTTATGAAATTTATCCTAAATTGCAAAAGTTTGTGATGGATATACAGACAGATATGGAGTTTCCAAACGCATATAGGCCAGGAGAAAATCTTGGATATAATACTAAGTATAAAGGTGAGAAATAGGTGACTATTTCTTTTTTAGTTTGGTATAATTTTTATTTGTTTAGATATTTCATATAATGTGTTAGAGGTGGTATAGTGGAAATTTCTATTGCTGATTTTTTGAAAATAAATAATCCTAATGTAATAGATATTAGGATTCCGCAAAAGTTTAATGATAATCATATTCCGGGAGCTTTAAATATAAATGCTAGTATGCTTATGAATTATCCGGAAAAATTTTTAAATCCTAGTTTGACATATTATATTTATTGTCAGCAAGGGAGTTCTTCTAGAACTGTAGCTCAAGTACTTAATGTTAAAGGATATAGAGTTATAAATATTACTGGTGGATATGAGGCTTGGATTTTGAATTCTTAAAAAGTTCTTTTTTGAACTTTTTAATTATTGCAAATTTAAGTGTTTTATTGTTATATGTTATATTAAAATTGTAAAATTAAGGTAAATTTCTAAATTTTTAAATTGCTTTAAGTTAATATATTGTTGTAATTTCTATTTTTATATTATATACTGAATATAATAGAGAGGATGTTTTAAATGATATGTAAAAGGTGTGGCGCCTTAAATAAAGAAGGCGTGTTTTGGTGTGAGAAATGTGGATTGCCGCTTACAATTCAAAATGTTAATGCTCAGCAGGATGGAGTTCAACCGTCAGTTACTCCAAATAATGTAGGAAGAGTTCAACCGTCAGTTACTCCAAATAATGTAAGTGGAGTTCAACCGTCAGTTACTCCAAATAATGTAGGTGGAGTTCAACCAAGTTTAAATGATAATATTAAAAGTGATAATATTTCACAAAGTCAAGATGATTATGCTTCGATGGTTAGAGTAGCAATAAAAATGGATGCTAAAAAAAGGAAAAAAGGTACTATAATTGCCGCTTTGCTTTTTACATTTATTATATCTATTTTTAGCAGTATTGGTATTAGTATATTGCCTTTTATTTTAACTGCCAATTCTGTGATGCCTGTTGGAAGATTATATGTTGCATTATATGTAGTTGTTTTTTTAGTGATAAGTATTTTGAATATTCAAGTTATGATGAAGGTGTCATTGGAAGTTAGTCGTGGAAATCATGTTACCTTAGGTAGTGCATTTAAGTATGTGTTTATGCATATTGGTAATGCTTTTAAAGTTTTAGGTATATATTTTATTTTTGTCATTTTAACTATATTATTTATGTTTTTTGTAATTCAAGCGTTAGGAATCTTGATTACTTTGATTATGATGATAATAATTGCGATTTATTTTGGTACAGCTTTATCGTTATGCAATTTGATTGCGGTAGATGATTTGAATCATGGTAAAATGCAAGGTGGTATGTTTAGCAGATGTATGAAACTTATGAGTGGTCACCGTGTTGAATATATTTGCTTGATATTTAGTTTTATTGGTTGGATATTACTTATACCATTTACTTTGGGACTTTTGAGTTTATGGGTAATTCCATATATGTCAATATCTTTTGCAAGTTTTTATAGGCATTTGAATAAAGAAGTTGAATATAAGATGTAAACTATTAGTTGTTTACATCTTATATTTATTTTTTTAGCTTTAATATTATTTAGCCAATTATATAGAATAACTAAATCACTTTTAATAGGAAATACACTTTTTGTAAATTTTAAAAATAGATGTCCATTTTTATTTGAGATTAAAATTATTGTAGATATTATTACTATAATATGTATAATTGGATAATTTCTTTCAATATTGTTTTGAATTATTGTTTAGATGCGATATAATGGGTTTATGAATAGGAGAGATGTATATGGAGTATGTTATAATTGGTCTTTTAGTGGTTATATTAATTGTCGCAATTATTTCTTTAACTAAAAATGTGAATGAGTCTAATATTACAGAAAGGCTTGGAAAATTGGAGACCGAAATGGTACGAGAACTTGGTGAATTTAAAAATGATATTAATAAGAATTTACTCGATGATTTTACAGCTTTAAATGAGAGAATTGAATATAGACTAAATTTAATTAATGATAAAGTTAACGAAAGATTAGATCAAAATTTTGAAAAAACAAATAAGACATTTACGTCAGTTTTAGAGAGATTATCTAAGATAGATGAAGCTCAAAAGAAAATTGATTCTCTATCTAGTGATATTATTTCTTTACAGTCGATTTTAACTGATAAAAAAACTCGTGGTATATTTGGAGAAGTAAATTTAAAACATATTTTAGTGAATGTTTTTGGTGAAAATAAAGATAATATATATAGACTTCAATATACGCTTAGTAATGGAACTATTGCTGATAGTGTTATTTTTGCTCCAGAACCACTAGGACTTATTGCAATTGATTCAAAGTTTCCACTTGAAGATTATGAGGCAATGGTCGATAAGAAAAATCCAAATCCAGGATTGGCAGAAAAGAAGTTTAAATCTGATATGAAGAAGCATATAGATGCTATAGCTTCTAAGTATATTATTCCAGGAGAGACTACTGATCAAGCAATACTGTTTTTACCAGCAGAGGCTATTTTTGCGGAGGTTAATGCTTATCATCAGGATATTTTGGATTATGCTTATAAGAAAAGAGTTTGGATTACTGGACCTACTACATTGATTAGTACACTGACAACTTTACAAATTATTATTAAAAATATTGAAAGGGATAAATATACTAAAGTTATTCATCAAGAACTTAGATTACTTGATGTGGAGTTTAAACGTTATAAAGATAGATGGGATAAACTTTATAGAAGCATTGAAACAGTTAGTAAGGATGTGAAGGATATTCATACAACGACGGATAAAATTACTAAGAGATTTAATGCGATTAATCAAGTGGATGTGGAGGAAATTGGTCATGAAGAAAATTAATATAGCTTTGCTTTTTATTACTTTGATTTGTTCTTTTGTAACAATTATAGGAGAAGTTGATAGAGGTATTGTTATTGTGTTAAAAGATTCTAGTATTGTACTTACGGCTTCTTTACCTTTTATTGTTAATAAATTTTTTAAAGGTAAACTTAATGATGGAGTAATATTTGTATGGCTTATATTTATTTTTCTAGCTCATTATATGGGTGTGACACTTGAAATGTATAATAAATGGCCTGGTTTTGACAAGGTGGTGCATACTTTCTCTGGAATTTTAACGGCTTATGTGGGTATGCTTTTTTTACCAAAGGGCAGCAAGATTGGTTTTAGTATTTTGTTTATAGTTTGTTTTAGTGCGATGTGTGCATTTATGTGGGAAACTTTTGAATTTGTTTGTAATTTGTTAGTTGGTGGCGATGCACAGAGAGTGGCAGCTACAGGAGTTACGGATACGATGCTCGATATGATTGTGGCCTTTATTGGGGCTTGTTTATTTAGCGTGTTTTATTATGTTAGAACGAAGAAAATTAATGTAAAAAAGAAATATATATAATTAAAAGACTATATTTTTAGGCTTTTTTACTTTATAATGATTATAAAGGGGTGTGATACCATGGAGGAAAAGGTATTTAATATTATAAATCAACACAATAAGGCAATGAGTTATGACGAAATTTTAAGTTATTTAACTGATGAAGAAATTCCAGAGTTACCAGAGGTATTAAGTAAATTAATTAAAGATTTGAAAGTTAGATATACTAATAAGGGAAAATATGCGAAGTACGATGATAAATCACAAAAGATTGGCGTTTTTGCAGCAAATAAAAAAGGGTTTGGTTTTGTGATTATCGATGGTGAAGATACGGATTATTATGTATCAAAGGATAATGTTAATGGGGCAATTAATGGCGATGAAGTTGTCATTAAGGTATTAGATGAATCAAAACATGAAGCGGCAGTTTTGAGAGTTAATGAGCGTCATTTAAATAATGTTTTAGTGGGTGAATTTTATAAAAAAGATGATAAAAATTATTTAAAGTTAGATGATGATAAGTTGAATATTATTGTAGAGATTCCTGAAGAAGATATAAATGGGGCAGTTCCTGGTCATAAGGTAGTTGTGAGAGTGGATAATAAGATTGAGAAGACTAATTATTATCAAGGTAAAGTTATTCGTATTTTAGGACATAAAGATGATCCTGGTGTTGATATTTTGTCAATTGCGGCAAGGTATCAAATTAATGATGTTTTTCCTGATGGTGTAATAGAAGAACTTAAAAGTATCCCAGATGAGGTTAGTGAAGAAGAACTTAAGGGACGCCGTGATTTAACTGATGAAGTTATTTTTACAATTGATGGTGATGATACAAAAGATATTGATGATGCTATTAGTATTAAGAAATTAGATAATGGTAGTTATTTACTTGGAGTGCATATTGCAGATGTTAGTCATTATGTGAAAGAAGGTACAGCGCTTGGTGATGAGGCATATGCAAGGGGAACTAGTTCTTATTTAGCCAATACAGTTATACCAATGCTACCACATCAACTTTCAAATGGAATTTGTTCTTTAAATCCTGGTGTTGTAAGATTAGCTTTGTCATGTGTTATGGAAATTGATGATAAAGGTAATGTTTTAGATAGTGAGATTTTTGAAAGTTATATTAAATCTAGAAAACAGATGACTTATAAAAATGTCAATAAAATACTTAATGAAAATGTGATTCCAGAAGGTTATGAAGATTTTGTTGATGATTTGAAGTTGATGGAGGAACTTTCAAAAATTATTAGAAAGAGAAAAATTGAAAAAGGTTATATTGATTTTGATGTACCAGAGCCTAAAATTATTACTGATGAAAATGGTAAGGCTATAGATATTCAAAGAAGGGTGCAGGATACTGGCGAAAATTTAATTGAAGATTTTATGATTATAGCTAATGAGACGGTGGCTAGCACTATTGCCTATATGGATTTACCATTTATTTACCGTGTGCATGGTGAGCCTGATGAAGATAAAATTAAGAATTTTATGCGTTTTGTCAATATTTTAGGTTATAAGATTCATGCGAATATGAAAAAAGTGACGCCTAAGACGATTCAAAATATTTTAGGACAATTGAAAGATAAGAAAGAATACAATATTTTATCTTCAATGTTGCTTAGAAGTATGCAGAAAGCAGTTTATGATAATGTGAATATTGGACATTTTGGTTTAGCTAGTAAATTTTATACGCATTTTACTTCACCAATTAGGAGATTTCCAGATTTGACGGTTCATAGATTACTTAGGGCATATTTATTTAATCATAATATTGATAGTCAAATTGTAGATTATTATAATCAAACTTTACCAGAAATTGCTAAACATTCTTCTGATAGGGAGATGGCAGCAACACAGTGTGAGCGAGATGTCGATGATATGAAGATGGCAGAATATATGGAAAGTCATATTGGTGAGACTTATAGAGGAATTATTAGTACGGTTACTAATTATGGTATTTATGTTGAGTTAGATAATTTAGTAGAAGGAATGATTAAAATAGATCAATTAGATGATGATTATTATTTTTATGATGAAAGTACTTTTAGTTTAGTTGGTAAACATAGTAAAAAAAGATATATTTTGGGACAGAGTATAGATATTATAGTTGATAGTGTAGTAAAGGATAAAGGGCTTATTAATTTTAAACTGTTTAAAAAAGGTGATAAGAATGGAAATAGTAAACAGGAAGGCGAAGTTTAATTATCAAATTTTTGAAACTGTTGAGGCAGGCATTGTTTTAACTGGGACAGAGATTAAATCATTAAAAGCTGGTAAAGCCAATATTAAAGATAGTTATGCAGTAATTAAGCATGGAGAGATATTTCTTTTAAATATGCATATTAGTAGTTATGAGAACGGTAATATTTTTAATCATGATGAGACAAGAACTAGAAAGTTATTATTACATAAAAAGGAAATATTGAAGTTTCGTGATAAGATTAAGTTGGAAGGTTATACTATAGTGCCCTTGAAGGTTTATTTAGTGAAAGGTAGAGCAAAGGTGTTGCTTGGACTGGCTAAGGGTAAGAAAAATTATGATAAGAGAGAAGATATTAAAAAAAGAGATATTGAGCGCAGTATAAGGGCAAGATTGAAAAGGTGATGTTATGGAATATGAGATAAAAGATGTTCAAAAATGGGGTATTGATGAGGCAAGAAAAAAATTTATCAGTGAAAATAAGAGGCTTAGTGATAAGTGTGAAATTATGTTACAACAAATTTCAAATATAACTGAGGATAATTTAAATTTGAGTAATATTGTGTTAGTTTATCAAGAAAAGATTTTACAGCTTGATGATAAACTTTTAGAGAATGATCATTCATTATTTGAAAGAAATAGTATTTTAATTGATTTGAAATTATATTTTGTTAATAAAATAACAGATATACTTAATCGTTTGTATTTTTTAATTCCAGTTTTGGATAAGATTCAAAATATGGAAAATTTAGCTTCATCAGTTTATTATAATAAAGCATTAAATATATTTTTGAATAATTTTGGGAGATTAAAAGAAGAAATTGTGAATTTTGAGATAAATAATATAGCTAAAATTATGGTAGAAAATTTTGTTAATTTAGAAAATTATAGTTCTTATGAATCGGGTGATTTTAAAGCAAATTATGAAAAAAAGGTTTTATATTTATCCAATATAGGTGAAAAAAGAGCAATGGAAAATTTAGCTTTGTTTGTAAAACCAGTGATTGAAAAAAGAGAACAGTTAATTAATAAAAAGGGAGATTAATTTTGTATAAGAGCTTTTATGTGTTATAATATAAGAGCTTTATAAATGGGCCCGTTTTGGTTTCGACAGAAATGCGGAAGAATAAATGGCAAGTCGGAGTGACACGTTAAGTCTAAACTTAAATATAACTGGAAACAGAAATAATTACGTACCTGCATTTGCCTAAGGCAAGGGTACACTCTTTTAATTCTTTTACTTTCGAAGAATTTTAAGGGTTCGCTTTTAGAAAGTTATATCGTTTTTTTGCCTAAAGAAAACGATGAATTTTATAGGCTTACTGGTAAAATAGTTGTTAGTTACTAATTTTTATCAGGACATTTATTAACTAACTAAACTTGTAGATGTTTATTTGGATGTATTTTTGGACAGGAGTTCGATTCTCCTCGGGTCCACCAATTTTGTTATTAAAGAACTTATAAGTTCTTTTTTCTTAAAAAATGTTAAATATTAAATTTTAGATAAAGGATGATCAATAATGAAAAAAATATTGTTAGATGTGGATGAAGTTATTTGTTTTTCAGGCTTTTTAGAAGCAGTTAACGATTTTTTAGGAACAAATTATGAGATTGATGATTTTACAGAATATTATATTGATGTGGCAGCAGTTCCGGAAAATAGAATGGAGGAGTTTGCTGAGTTTGTAAATAATAGAAATTTATATAAAGATGCCAATATTTTGCCTGATGCAATTGAGACTATAGAGAAATTAAATAAGGTATATGATATTTATATATGTTCATCTTGTGTGAATAGTTTAGATGTTATAGGATCAGGTAGAATATTTAAAGATAAATATGATTTTTTAGTTACAAAGTTACCTTTTTTAGATCCTCAAAAATTTATTTTTACAAATACGAAAAATTTGTTTAAGGCGGATATTCAAATAGATGATAGACTTTCTAATTTAGGCGGTGAAATAGAGACTAAGATACTTTTTCCATCATATCATAATAGAGAAATAACTGATGATGAGCTTAAAAAAAATGGTGTTATTAGGGCTGGGAATAATTGGAAAAAAGGTTGGCATGAGGTTGAAAAAATACTTATAAAAAATAAAAAATAGTATAATTTTTTGATAACTTTCCAAAATATATAGTGAGGAGGAAAAGTTATGAAAAAAGTACTATATTTGTTAATTGGAATAGTATTACTTACAGGATGTAGTTGTACGGCAGATATGGGTAATACACCGACTAAAAAAGTTGAAGAGTATTTAAATAAATATCAGACTAATGATGCGGATGTAACTAATGATTTAAATGATGTACTTACAAATGATACGACATTAACTGATGAAGAGAGAAATAATTATAATGATTTTATGAAAAAACATTATCAAGATTTACAGTATGAGATTAAGGATGAAAAAATTGATGGTGATACAGCTACTGTAGAAGCAGAGATTACAGTTAGAAGTTATGCGGATGCGATAAATAATGCAAATCAACATCGTTTAGATAATCCTGATGAATTTAATGATACTAATACTTTTGCGACTTATAGATTAGAGAGGTTAAAGGAAGTAACAGATACAGAAACTTATACAATTACTTTTCATTTAACGAAGGAAAATGATGAATGGAAAGTGGAAAATTTAAGTGATGATGATTTGAGAAAACTTAGTGGAGTTTATGGTGTTACTGATGTAAATACGATGAGTCCTAGTACAACTGATGAAAATAGCAATTCGACAACTGACGAAAATAATGAGACAAATAAGACAACAACTGATGAGAGTAATACGGATAATGATAATGATGGTATAGTTGGTGATGCTATTGAAGATGCAGCGGATAGTATGAAGGATAATAGTTAAAAATAAAGTGGACATATTTGTCCATTTTTTTGTATATAATTTCTTAGGTGGTTTATATGAAGAAATTACTTTTAATCCTCCTTTTATTTTTACCATTTAAGGTTTGGGCTTATTCTTCTAGTGCGAAGGCAGTAATACTTATGGATATGGATAGTGGTCGAGTGCTTTATGGCAAAAATGTTCATTATGTTCAAAGTGTGGCATCAATTTCTAAAATTATGACAGCGATTGTAGCTATTGAAAATAGTGACATTAATAAAGAGGTGACAATTGGAAATGAGGTTTTAAAGGCTTATGGTTCAGGGATTTATGTACAGATTGGTGAAAAGATTAAGTTAAAAGATTTACTTTATGGACTTATGCTTAGAAGTGGTAATGATGCGGCTATTGCTATTTCGGTGGCTGTAAGTGGAGATA
>CALVRX010000003.1 GCA_944358815.1 uncultured Bacilli bacterium
TGAAAAAAGAACTAGAATACCTTAAAATGGAAAAAAGACCGGCAGTTATAGAAGCTTTAAAAGAAGCCAGAGCCTTAGGCGATCTAAGCGAAAATGCCGAATACGATGCAGCTAGAAATGAACAATCCGAAACTGAAAATCGTATTGCTACTTTAGAAAAACAAATTGAAAAAGCAATCGTTATTAAAAACGTTAAAACCGATAAAGTTTCAGTTGGTAACACCGTTGAATTAGAATATGTTGGCGACGATGATAAAGAAACATACACCATAGTCGGAATCAAAGAAGCCGATCCTTTTGCCAACAAAATTTCTAATGAATCACCAATTGCTAAAGCAATCATGGGGGCTAAAGTAGGCGAAACAAGAGCTGTTGTAAGTCCTAACGGTGAATATCAAGTTAAAATATTATCTATAAGCTAAGGACAATTAAGTCCTTTTTATTTTGCTCAATATTACTTTTACTTGACTTCTAGTTATATTACCTTTACAATAGAATTAGGGAATTAATCCCATATGGAGGTCAAATATGAACAATATTGTATTCTCCATATTGCTAATCTTAATTGGCCTTTTTGTTGGTATTATCTTTATGATAATTTTAAATTCTATTAAACTAATGAATGCTTCTAAAAAAGTCCAAAACATGCTTGAAACCGCTAAAAAAGAAGCAGATAAATTAAAAAGAGACAGCATTTTAGAAGCTAAAGAAGAAAATCATAGATTAAAAGTTGAATTAGATAAAGAAACAAAAGAAAAAAAACAAGAAATTAAAGACTCCGAAGACCGTCTTTTAGCTCGTGAAGAAAGTATGGATCGTCGTGATCAGACGCTTCAAAACCGTGAACAAATGCTAGAAGATAAAGAAAATAATTTGATACTAAAGCAAAAAGAAATTCAAGAAAAGCAAGTGGAGTTAGAAGAAACCAAAGAAAAGCAAATTAAATTATTAGAAAAAATTGCCGGTTATTCGAAAAAAGAAGCTCGAGATTTGATAATGAAAAAAGTTGAAGATATGATGAATTTAGAAATAACTTCTTATATCAAAGATCGTGAAGCTGAAGCTAAACTTCAAGCAGATAAAGCATCTAAAGAACTATTAGTTGGCACCATGCAAAGATATGCTGCTGATGTAGCTGGTGAACAAACTGTCACTGTCGTTATCTTACCTAATGATGAAATGAAAGGTCGAATCATTGGAAGAGAAGGTAGAAATATTAGAACAATTGAAGCTGTGACAGGCGTTGATTTAATTATTGATGATACTCCAGAAGCCTTAGTTTTATCTAGCTTTGATCCCTATAGAAGAGAAATTGCTAGATTAACTTTGGAAACCCTAATTAAAGATGGACGAATTCATCCAAGTAGAATTGAAGAAGTCTATGATAAAACAGTTAAAGAAATGCAAGCTAATTTAATTGAACTTGGTAATAATGCCTTATTTGAACTCGGCATAACTAAAATGGACCCTGAATTAGTAGAGACTATTGGAAAATTACAATTTAGAACTAGTTATGGTCAAAATGCCTTAAAACATTCTATTGAAGTTGCCAATTTAGCCGGCATTTTAGCTGGTGAACTTGGTGAAAATATCACTTTAGCTAAACGTGCGGGTTTACTTCATGATATTGGAAAAGCCATTGATCATGAAGTAGAAGGTAGTCATGTCGAATTAGGTGCTAATTTAGCCAGAAAATATGGCGAAAATGAAGTTATCGTTAATGCCATAGAATCTCATCATGGTGATACTGAGCCAACTAGTATTATCAGTACTATTGTTGCTATCGCTGACGCTATTTCCGCATCAAGACCTGGAGCTCGTAATGACTCTTTAGAAAATTACATCAAAAGATTAACTGAATTAGAACAAATTGGTAATGAAACAGAAGGCGTGGAAAAAACCTTTGCTGTTCAAGCCGGTAGAGAATTAAGAGTTATCGTAAAACCAGAAGAAGTTGATGATTTAGAAAGTCATAAAATAGCTAGAGAAATAAAAAATAAAATTGAAGAAAACTTGCAATATCCAGGAACAATTAAAGTAGTTGTTATAAGAGAAACAAGAGTAACCGAAGAAGCAAAATAAACGCTTCTTTTTTCTACACATATTTAAATCATTACAAATAATATATACAAATAAAATCCAAAATTAAAATTGGATTTTTTCTTTACACTTTTCAAAAAAAATGGCAATCTTTGGAGAATGTGATAATTTGACAAAGTAAAACTATACAATATATAATACCCTTATAAAGGAGACAATTAATGAATAATAAAATAAAAAATTCTGATTCAGAATTCTTTCAAATATATAATATCAATCCAGATAACTTAACCAACTCTCAATTAACTAAACTTTCTGCACTATTTGATTTCGTGCAAAATATATATCAAAAATTTGAAACAAATATTCCATACACAATAGAAGAATTACAATTTATCTATGGACTATATAATATATGGCAAAAATTAGACTTTGACTCTAATTACTATACTCTTTATCATCTTCAAAAATTAAAACAAGATAAAAAAATACTTCAAATAAAAAATACTCGCCAAAATATCAAAAAAGATCTCTGTCAAATCTTTAATTGTTCTAAGCAAGATATTGCATTATCTTATGAGGAACTAAAAAAATATCAAAGTAAAATATATTATGGCGACTTATACCTTAAAGGCTTGGACTTAAACTTAGACGAAGAAACTAATAATGACTATATATTTACCGTTCAAAACCTAAATATTATTATTGGCAATTTCACTTTAAATAGTTCAACTGCCATTGGGCTAGAAAACCTAAAATATATATACGGTAATGCCGATTTTTCTAATTTGTATACTTCTAGTTACTTAGAAAATTTAACCTATATTGGTGGTAATCTTAATTTAAACAATATCCAAAATCCAACCTTTTTAACTAATCTAAAAATAATAGATGGTACTTTCAGTGCTCCAAATCTCCAAACATCCCTTGGTTTAGAAAATCTAAAATACATCCGTGGCAGTGCCAAACTTCCCAGCTTAACCAATGCCGAAGGATTAATCAATTTGAAACAAATAGGAAAAAATGCCTTATTTAATAACTTAAAAAATAGTAAAGGCCTGCAAAATTTAGAATCAGTTTACCGTTTAGCTAATTTTCAAAAATTAAACGACGTTAAATATTTAAACAATTTAATTTATGTTGGTGCTTTTTGTTATAAAAATAAACAAAACGCTATTCAACTCAAATATAAAATAATTGATAACCAAAATAAACGTAAAACTACTAAATTATATAAAATAAAAGAAATTATTTGTGCTATCTTTAATATAAATACACCAAATCAAGTAGACTATTCAAAAACTTTACACATTTGAAAAAAATGAAAATCTTTGGAGAATATTCCTTATATAGTAGGATTTTCTTCACTAACAATATTATTAACTGATAACACCCCAACATATAAAACGATGATAGCTGAACTCAAACTAAGTATGCTAGCTATTATCTGTAAACTAGAAAATCTATCCTGACTTCCTTCTTTTACTTTTACATCCTGATCTCTGACATTTATATATAAAAATAATAATGATACTATAAACATAATTAGCCTATTGAAAACTAAAATGTCTGATGCCTCTTTTTCACTATAAAGAGGCTTTTCCTTTTTAATTTTTAATAAATAGTCATAGGATAAACTAATGGAAATTATTGTTGTAAAAAGTAAAATCACCGATAATGCAATTTGAAAAGTAATTAATTCAGCTTCTTCTAAATCGTAATTAGTCATTCACTTTCCCTTAATTTTTTTAATTCCAAAAGTTCACTAACTGTCACAAACTTATAACCTTGATTTTTTAAATTAACAATTATTTTATCTAAAGCCTTAAGAGCATATTCATGATTATCGTGCATTAAAATAATACTTCCACTTTTTACATTCGGTAAAATATTTTTCAAAATTTTATCAGTACTTTTAACTTGCCAATCTCTAGAATCGACATCCCAAAGAACAAACTTTAAATCCGTATAACTTTTAAGTGTCTTAGTATATCCTCCATAAGTTGGTCGAAATAAAGTAGGGGTAAACCCAGTCAGCTTCTTTATTGCCTCTTGAGTTTTATTAATTTCTATTTGAAAATCCTCTTTTGATAATCTAGTTAACCTTTTATGATCATATGAATGATTGCCAATCTCACTACCTTCATTTAACATTCTCCTTAAAATATCACCATAAAAATCCACTTTATTACCTACTAAAAAGAAAGTCGCTGAAGCACCATACTTTTTTAAAACATCTAAAATTTTAGCAGTATATTTGCTAGGACCATCATCAAATGTCAACGCAACAACCTTATCATCAATATCGACATTCTTTTTTTTAATTGATAGATAAACATCATTACCTTTCGTTTTGTCAATATCGATTAATAACTTTAAGCTATCTAATGGAATATCTAAGTATATTAATTCATCATGCTTACTTTTAATCTCTGCTGGATTAAAATAAATTGTTAAATTCTCATCATCAACCGTAAAATAATCATAACTGACATTACTTAAATAATCCATATCCGCATCTTGATATTTCTCTAATAACTCTTTTTTAATTTCATAATCTAAAGTATTTAAATCTTGCACCAAATCTTCCATAGTTAAAAATCTATCATTAGCTTTATTATAAGTAAAAGTTTTAATTTTGTTAATTGTTTTATCAGTCACAATTTCTGTTTGTAAACTAACATTTACAATATCTTCGTTAACTTCTTTATAAGTGTAGGAAATATTTAACTCTGGAATGCCATCGTAATCTATATTTTTAAACTGATAATACACATTATTCACATAAGAACTAATCGCATCATCTAAAATATTAATATTTGTTACTGGGTAATTAATAGATACAAATTCCTTGTCTCTTCCTATATAACTTTGAATATTTTTCTCTTTGCCACATCCACTCGTCAAGAGAATAATCATCAAAAAGACAATAATTTTTTTCATTAGATCACCTTTAAAATAAATATATGACAGTGCAAATTTAAACATGACAAAAAGCGAACATTCTACCTTTTTATACTCAAAATTACCAAAAATCAAAAAACAAAAAAATCGCAAAATCACAAAAATAAAAAAATACTAAACCTCCAAAAAACAAAAAAACTTTTTATACACATTATAATTATAAAAAAGCCAAAGTCTTTAAAAATAAAGGGTAAAACCAAAATACTTTGCAAAATGTAATATAATTAAAAAATCAAAAAAATTAAAAATCAAAAAATTTACATTTTTTTAAAATTAAATTTTGTTGAAAAATAAAGCAAAAAACAAGCACTATAAAAAAACTTTAAAAATACGAACATTTTTCTATTGACGAACCACTAAATGAGTTATATAATCATCATAGGATAAGGGAGGTACTTATGACAATTGAAGAAGAAAAATTAGACTATCTTACAGTCATTAAAAGAAGTGGCAAAAAAGTTGCTTGGAATGGAACTAAAATAGCACTTGCCATCAAAAAAAGTTTTGACAGTTTAGAAAAAGACGAAGAAAAACATTACTCTGAAAAAGATGTCAATAAAGTTTATAATGCAGTCATTAAGAGAATTGAAAAAGAATATAAAAACGAAGATAAAATTAAAATAGAAAATATTCAGGATTTAATTGAATCAGAACTTCAAAAACAAGGTTATCCAGATGTTTATAAAGCCTTTGCCGATTATAGAGAAAGAAGAAACATATCTAGACAGATTTTCTTTGGTGAAAAAAAACAACATAAATTTTTAAAAGCCTTAGAAAATTTAGGACTTAAATCAGCTCATGAAGAAAATTCCAAAAGAGAAAATGCAAATGTCGATGGCGACACTGCCATGGGAACAATGCTTCAGTATGGATCAACGGTTTCTAAAGAATTTGCTAAAGCCTATTTAATGAAACCTAAATTTGCCGAAGCTCATGAAAATGGAGATATTCATATTCACGATATGGACTTTCTACCAATGGGTACAACAACTTGTTGTCAAATTGATTTAAATAAACTATTTAAAAACGGTTTTTCTACTGGTCATGGTTTCCTAAGACAACCAAAAGATATTATTAGTTATGCCGCTTTAGCCGCCATTGCAATTCAATCAAATCAAAATGACCAACACGGTGGACAAGCCATTCCGGCTTTTGATTACTACATGGCGCCAGGTGTTCTTGCTACCTTTAAAAAACAATTAAAACAAGCCATTTATGATTACTTAGACCTCACTGATTTAGAATATTATATTAATATGGATAAAATTGCTAAAGAAATTGATAAAATCAAAACCATCGATATTGACCTTAGTATGTTTGATAGCTATACTAAAGGTTCAAAACAAGTAGAAAGATTATTTAAAAAAGCCTATGAAAAAGCCTATGAAAAAACCGATAGACAAACTTATCAAGCCATGGAAGCCTTTATTCATAATTTAAATACTATGCACTCTCGTGCTGGCGCACAAGTACCATTTTCTTCAATTAATTTTGGAACCGACACATCACCAGAAGGTAGAATGGTAATGCGTAATTACTTATTAGCTACTGATGCCGGTCTAGGCAATCACGAAACGCCAATATTTCCAATATCTATTTTTAAAGTTAAAGAAGGAGTCAACTATAATAAAGAAGACCCTAACTATGATTTATTTAGATTAGCTTGTGAAGTATCAGCTAAACGTCTATTCCCTAATTTTTCATTTATTGATGCACCATTTAATCTAGAATATTATGACCCTAATAACTATGAAACTGAAGTTGGTTATATGGGCTGCCGAACTAGAGTTTTAGGTAATGTTGTTGATCCTAACAAAGCAATTACTCCAGGTCGAGGCAATCTTTCATTTACCTCAATTAACTTACCTAGATTAGGAATTAAACATGGTATTGTTAGTGGGGAAACCGATTTAGATGGATTCTTTAAAGAACTTGGAGATTTAATGGACTTAGTTAAAGATCAACTACTTGAAAGATTTGAAATACAGTGTTCAAAAAGAATTTATAACTTTCCATTTTTACTAGGTCAAGGTGTATGGATTGATAGTGAAAAATTAAAACCAAATGATCGCTTAAGAAAAGTTTTAAAACATGGCACATTAACTGTTGGTTTTATTGGACTTGCCGAATGTTTAAAAGCCCTAATTGGTAAACACCATGGTGAAAGCGAAGAAGCCCAAAAATTAGGTCTAAAAATAATTGGTTTTATGCGCCAAAAAGTCGATGAATATGCTAAAGAATATAATTTAAACTTTAGTCTAATAGCTACTCCAGCTGAAGGACTATCAGGAAGATTTACTAACATTGATAAAGCCGTATATGGCAAAATAAAAGGTGTAACAGATAGGGATTATTATACTAATTCATTCCATGTCCCTGTTTATTACAACATCTCAATTGTCAAAAAAATTGAAATTGAAGCTCCATATCATGCCTTAACCAATGGAGGACATATAAGTTACGTTGAATTAGATGGCGATACTGCCATGAACGTTGATGCCTTTGAAAAAATAATTCGTGTCATGCACGATAATGGCATTGGATATGGCGCCATAAATCACCCAGTCGATAGAGACCCAGTTTGTGGATACACCGGAGTCATTGGTGACTTCTGCCCAGGCTGTGGTCGTAAAGAAGGCGAAGGTGTACCAATGGAAAGAATTAAAAACGCAAGCCTAAACACTTGCGGCGGAAGATAGGAGGAATTAAAAATGAAAGCAGACGAAAAAAAAGTAGGAGAAGGAGTTAAATTCGAAAGAATTAGAAGAATTACTGGATACTTAGTAGGAACTACTGATAGATTCAATAATGCTAAACGTGCTGAAGAACATGATCGTGTCAAACATAGTACTGCTGGTCTTATGAAAGCCACTAAATAATGCAAATTAGATTAGCCAGTAGTCTACAACCAGATAGCATCGTTGATGGACCAGGAATTAGAACCGTCATTTGGACTCAGGGGTGTAGTCATAATTGCAAGGGTTGTCAAAACCCTTCCACCCATGATTTTAAAGGCGGCTTTTCTGTCCCTATTGAAGAAGTAAATAAACAATTAGATGAACTGAAAGCCCAGCAAGGCATAACTTTTTCTGGTGGCGATCCCATGTTTCAACCAAAACAATGCACTGAAATAGCCAAGCACGCTAAAGACCTTGGACTAGATATATGGTGCTATACAGGTTTTACCTATGAAGAAGTATTAAAAAGCAAAGACATGTCTGAATTTTTAAAATATATTGATGTTTTAGTCGATGGCAAATTTGAAATTGATAAATTTAGCCTAGATTTAGATTTTAGAGGCTCAAGTAACCAACGTATAATTGATGTTCAAAAAAGCCTTAAAGAAAATAAAGTTATTTTAAAACAACAATTTATGAAAAAACGCAATCATAAAATTGAAGTACCGAGAAAAAAACATATATATATATAAGGAGAATTATGAATAAAGAAGGATTACAAAAAATAAGTTATGGTGTTTATATTGTAAATACAAAAAACAGCGGATGTATCATTAATACCTTAACACAAGTTGCTAATGATATAATAATCATTTCTGTAAACAAAGAAAATTATACCAATAAAATGCTTAAAAAACATAAAAAATTTAACATCACCATCTTGACTAAAAATACTGATATGCAGCTTATTCAAACTTTTGGTTTTACTTCTAGTAAAGATAATGATAAATATAAAAATTATCATACTCAAAAAGATTCTAGTAATATTCCATATATAAAAGAACACATGGCAGCTCTAATTGAAGCTACCATTACCCAAGAAATAGACCTAAATACTCATACTTTATTTATTGCTAAAATTACCAATACTAAAAAACTATCAGACGAAGAGGTCATGACTTATGATTATTATCATCAAGTCAAAAAAGGAATAACTCCGCCTAAAGCACCAACGTATGAAAAGCCCAAAAAAGGATATAGATGTTCTATATGTGGATATATTTATGAGGGAAACACCCTTCCAAAAGATTTTGTATGCCCAATTTGTGGCGCACCAGCTACTGTATTTGAGAAAATAGACTAAACTATTTTCTTTTTTCTGCCCAAATGTCACTTTTTTATTATAAACAATAAATTATATTCATATTTTTTACTCTTTTAATATTTTAAAAAATGTTTAGATGTGCTAAAATGATAATATACGAGGGGTGATGAAATGAAAAGACAAACCTATGTTGACGATGAAGGAAATACAATTAATCGTTCCCTAGAAAATAAAAGACCCTTACTCAATTTTTTCTTTTTCTTTGGTACGATTTTACCTATTATAATAATAATTTTTATAATTTTAGCTGCTATGAAAAATAATGATTGCCTAAAAATCTATAATGAATTAAAACAAGCTAGCTTAAATTATGCTAAAGATGAAGGAACTGTTCCAAATCTTGAAGGAGAAAACGTCACTATCAAATTAAATAATCTCTATGATGATGGTTATATTAATAAAGCTAAAACTGATAATAGTCAGTGCACCGGAAGTATCAAAATTACTAGATATAAAGATGATTACGTTTATACTATTGATGCTCGAAATTGTGGCGAATGCTCTGTTAACTTAAAATATGGTGGATGGACTAAAGAACAATCTGCCTATCCTTCAGGTAAAGCCATTGTCGATGTTACTCCATATTATAATTACTATGAACGCCAAGTAAATACTACTAAATGGTCAGAATACTTTGACGATGATGAACTCCAAGATGAAATTTCTGAATATGGAATTAAATTACCAATGGACATGGAAGACATCCCTGCAGTTCCAACTGATGCTAATATTATTAATATAGAAAGTGATAATACCTATTATTATCGTTACCGTGATCGAACTTGGAAATGGTACGATATAGATGGATATTATTCAGAATTTTCATCAGAACAACCAGCTGTCTTTGCTAATAAAGATGAAGAAAGTTCAAGATATACTGGATGGTCTGAATATTCCCTAAACTATCCAATTGAAAAAGACTACCGAACTATTTCACAAACAACAGGATATAAATTTTATTATGTCAATGATAAAGGCAAAAAAATATATTATAATAATGGTAAATATAGCGCTAGAGAAGATGTTAATACAGATAAATATAATAGAACAGAAGAAGACACTGCCACATTATATCGTTATCGGGATGAACAGTGGCGTTGGTATAATGGTCAAAAGCGTAATTATAGTAATTTAAGAACAACCGCCCCTAGAAATCAACCTTATAAAGATAGAGAAACAGAAACTCTAGGAAGCCCCACTTCTTGGAGCCCAGAAAGTCAAGTAAATGCCACAAATCAAGAATATAGAATAGAAGAAAGAAAAATTATGACGAGATTTAGAACCAAATATGAAATGATTTCTTTGAAAGTTTTAAAAAAACCATTAACTAGAGATGAATTTGAGAAAAAGGTAAGAATGTCTATACCAGAATTTGCCTCTAACGCCAATTATAAACTAGAAGTAACCTATAAATTCAAATACCGAAAAAGTTAGAACTTTAACATTCTAACTTTTTTTATGCAATTTTTCCATAGTAACTTTAATACCTTTAATCCTGCACCATTGTAAAAAAGTATGTAAATATAAATTTCTTTCTCCAGTTTCAATTTTGGTGATAGATGAATAACTCTTATGAACTGATACCGCAAACTGCGCCTGCGATTCTTCAGACCATTCTCTAATTAATAGTGCTACATCTTGTGGTGCCATATTTGTTATATCGGCTTTCATACAACCTCCTTTCACTAAAAGTGCTATCACTATTAGTATTGACATTGTACATGTTATAGGATATAATATGTTTGAAACTACCACTATTAGTGAAAGGAAGAAAAATATGAAAAAAATCAAAGAATTTGCGAAAAGCTATATGATAGGAATTACAGTAGGTTTATTTGTCTTTGGAATAGTAGGAGTATCAGCAACTACATATTTTCCAAGTAATCAAACCACCTATGATCATAGTGTAAGTGGCATGACATCAACTAATGTCCAAAACGCCGTTGATGAATTATATAACGCATGTAAATAGAAAAGAGGTAAATATGAAAAAAGATAAAATATCATTTATAAAAACTAATTTAATCAGTTTTACAATAGTAGGTCTAATATGCGTAAGTATTGGAGTATATGCGGCTGTCACATTTCCAAGTAATGAAGTTTCTTATGATAATTCATCAAGCGGTTTAAAATCAACCAATGTTAAAGGAGCCATTGATGAACTATATACTGTTTGTACATCTAAAACACCAGCTGAAGAAATAATCGAAAATGCTAAATTAGAAAAAGATCCGTATGAGTGTCGATATTTCTTTACTGGAGCTAATCCCAATAATTATATAACATTTAATAATGAAAAAGCCGGCTGGCGTATTATATCAGCCGAATGT
>CALVRX010000004.1 GCA_944358815.1 uncultured Bacilli bacterium
GAAACTTCTTTAACTAAACCTAGTGAAAAAAAGTGTGGTAAACATCCTACTCAAAAATCTATTGCATTATTAGAAAAAATTATTTTAGCATCGACTGATGAAGGTGATTTAATTTTAGATCCATTTAATGGTAGTGGAACTACTGGAATTGTTGCTAATAAACTAAATAGGAAATACATTGGAATTGAAAAGGAAAAAGAATATTTAGATCTAACTATAAAGAGAAAGGAAGAAATTTGTGATAAAAGTTGATTTGAAAAATAATAAATATTTAACATTTTCTCGTGGTAAATTTGATGATTGGTGTGTATATGAAGTAGATGAAAATGGAATTAAAAAAGCACCGTTAGATATAGAATATTTTACTTTTTTAAATCAATTATCCCAAATATTTAATCCTAATATGCTTTATGATGATTTTATAAAACTATATGATGAAACTACTTCTATATTTAAAAATGATGTGATTTTAGATATAGAAAAACTAGTAGAACATTATAATGAGTATGCTGATGAAGTTTTTAGAATCTTTTGTATTTTATATATGGCAATGATAGCGGAGCAAAATAAAAAATATACAAAATTAGGGAAAAGAATAAAAAGATTAGGGATGTATAATTTATTAATTAAAAGATTATCCCCTAGTTATTGTGCAAATTTTATGAGAAACATGGATTGGAAAACAATTGATAAACTATGTTTAGAAGGTGGTTTTTAATGAACAGAAATTTTAATGAATGGTTAAGTAAATTTAAAACCAGTATATCAGATTATACATATTACGTTGATTTTAAAAAAATATATAAAAATGTTGATAAAGTAAAAGTAGAACTTAATATTTTGAATTCATTAATAGGTAGTCAAAATATTGAAGAAGAATTTCAAAATATTCTGATTAAATATCCTGAAACTTTAGAATGTATTCCTCTTTTATTAGCTGTTCGTTCAAGAGAAATATTTGTTAAAGATGAAATAAATGAATATTTATTTAAGTTTGATAAAATGGTTTATTCTATAAATGATTATATTAAATTTATGCGAGAAAGTGGACTATTTGATTTATTACAAAATCATATTATAAATAATTTATATGATTATGTTTTAGGTATTGAAGTAGGGTTAGATTCAAATGGAAGAAAAAATCGTGGTGGCCATTTAATGGAAAACTTAGTTGAAGATTATATAAAAAAAGCGGGATACATAAAAGATAAAAATTATTATAAAGAAATGTATACAAAAGATATTAAAACAAAATGGAATATAGATTTAATGTCAATATCAGGAAAGCAACAAGCTAGTAAACGATGGGATTATGTCATAAAAACTGATGAGCAACTTTATGTTATTGAAACAAATTTTTATGCTAGTCAAGGTTCTAAATTAAATGAAACTGCAAGAAGTTATGAATTGATTGCTCAAAAGGTCAAACAAATAACCGGAGTAACATTTATTTGGATAACTGATGGCACAGGCTGGAATAATGCTAAAAATAATTTAGAGGAAACATTTAATGAATTAGAAACATTGTATAATATTAGTGATTTAGAATCTGGCGTTTTAAATGATTTAAAATAAAATCCCAAAATACCTATATTTTTGTAGGTATTTTTTTATCAGGATAAGATGATGGTACCACAATATTTATTTTAGCCTTATTTTAAGCCAAAAGTCGTGGTACCAAACTTATTTTGCACTTGCAAAATATATCCCAAAATCAATAAAAATATTGATTTTATCCTTTAAATATAAGTTATTACTATATCTCACTTCTTAAAAAAGATTATTTAAAATTGGGATATCTATTATTTTGATAAAAAATTAATTAACACTTAATTATGTATCCAAAAAAGTATCCGAAAATTATCCTTGTTATAAATCTAGTTACAATATAAAATGTAGTAAAGTGGAATTAATAGTATAATTTCATTTTTTATTAGGAGTGATTTTATGTTGTTTATAATTGGAAAATATAAAGGTTTGTTGTTATTAAGAAAGGCTTGTATAGTCTTTTTTATTTTGTATTAACATAAATTTAATAGTGATTAATATGAATAAATATAAGATAAATATTATATATAATGATTCTGGTCCAAATATAAATGACATGTTAATTAAAACTTTAAAAATAGAAATAGCAAAAAATCTTAAAAACAAGATTTTGAAAAATGATAAAAATGTGCTACCGTTAAATAGTACTTATTTATCTCGTAGAAAGTGAGGTTAAATGAATAAAGAGATAAATATACTTTCTAATGTTGGACTATACATTAGACTATCACGTGAAGATGATGATAAAACATTAGAAAGCGAAAGTATTACAAATCAAAAAAGTTTATTAACACAGTATGTAAAAGAAAACAATTTAAGACTTGTTGATATTTATATTGATGATGGATATAGTGGTACTAATTTTGATAGACCAGAATTTAAGAGAATGATAGATGATATCTTAAAAGGCAAAATTAATATGGTTATTACCAAAGATATGTCCCGTTTAGGACGAGATTATATTGGTACAGGTGAATTAATTGAAAAATTTTTTCCAACTCATGGAGTTAGATATATAGCAGTTACTGATAATATAGATACATATTTAGATAGTTCCAATAATGATATTGCGCCTTTTAAAGCAATTATGAATGATATGTATGCTAAAGATATTTCCAAGAAAATTAAATCAAGTTTAAGGGCAAAACAAAAAGAAGGTAAATGGGTAGGAGGAAGAACTCCTTTTGGTTATATACAAGATCCTAATAATAAAAACAAATTAATAATATTTGAAGAACAAGCAGTTATTGTAAGAAGAATATTTGATATGTGTTTAGAAGGATTATCATTTTATAAAATAGCTTTGAGATTAACAAATGAGAAAGTAAAAACACCAGCTCAATATTATAGTTTTGAATGGAAAAATAATTATCATCTTAATTACGGATTATGGCACGCTAAGACAATTAGAGATATTTTAACTAATAGAATGTATGTTGGCGATTTAGTCCAAAATAAAAGGAATAAAGTTAATTATAAAGTAAAAAAGATTATTAAAAACAATCCTGAAAATTATATTGTTGTAGAAAACACTCATGAACCTATTATTGAAAAAGAAATATTTTACGAAGTACAAAAAAGAATTCCTAAAAATGTTGGAAGAAACGAAAAAAAAGAAACACATTTATTAGATGGTTTATTATATTGTGGTGATTGTGGTCATAGGATATCAGTTACATCGAGAAGAAAAAAAGATAACAGATGTTATACAATATGTAATTATTATCGAACTTATATGAAACAAAAACTTTGCACAACTCATTCAAATAATTATGATGTATTAGAAGAAATTATTTTAAATACATTAAAAGAATTATGTTTAAATTATATTGATAAGAAAAACATAAAAAAAGAAACATTAAAAAGCATAAATAACGATAATATGCAAAGCATAAAAAAAGAGATATCAGTACTTGAAAATGAAATTAATAACATCAATAGTATTTTGGATAATATCTATCTTGATAAATTAAACAAAGTAATTGCTGAAGAACAATTTAATAGAGTTAAAATTAAGTTAGAAAACGAATTAAAGATTAAACAAGATAGATATATAGAATTAGTTAGTAATATTAACGAAAAAAGTAATAATGAAATGAATCGTAAAAAAATAGAGAAGTTTATTGATGAATTTTTATCCATAGAAAAACCTAATAGAGAATTAATTGTTAATTTAATTGATAGAATAGAAATATTTGAAGATAAAAAAATAAATATTAAAGTTAGTTTTAATAATTTCAATTAAAACCGTGGTATAATAAAACATCAAGAGGTGTTGTTATGAAAAAAGAAATAAAAGTTACTTTAATTTCTGCTTTATTAGCGCTTATTATACAATTAGTTTCAACAACTTTGTTTAGTTTTTGGTTAGGTAATAATGGTGAATTAATTTTTTCTAGTTCTAAGATTCAGAATGGATATTTAAATACTATTATATTAAAAAACATGCAATCAAATATGTATTTGAAGAACATCGATATAATTGTAGACTCTAATATAGATATAGTTGAAAATGATAATTTGATAGGAAATGCAAAAATAGAAGATAATAAAATCACAATAGATGAAATAAATCCTAAAGAAACAGTTAATTTGACTTTTATTACTACAAAAAAATTAGAAGAAAATAATATTAAGATAATAAATAGTGCAAAAATTGGAATGGATTATTTTAATGATAAACAAAATATTAGTCAACGAATATTGATTTTGTCTGTTATATATTTTATTATTAACTTTTTAGTTTCATATTTTTTTAATAATATTAATA
>CALVRX010000005.1 GCA_944358815.1 uncultured Bacilli bacterium
GCCGTTATTGTCTGCTGTTTTAGGAAGAACATCGACTACCACTATTTATTATTAACGAGGCTGAATTGCTTCACACTTTCGTATTACGGCTCGTAATCTTGTTTACCTACGCTTAAACCTTATCTCACGACCTTGGCTCCAAGGCTAACTAATGGCGACTTGCTAAGTCTTACCATGTCGGTTTCCCACCCGACTATATATTAAACACCGAACTGGCGCACCCCCATTATAATTATAACAAAAAAATGTAGATAAAATATATCCACATTTAACTATAAACACTATTTGTCATTTTTGTAACTGCAATCAATATATAAGAAATTTTATACCAAGTTTTATAATCTACAATACCAGTTTGTGATAATCCAAAAACTTTTTGAAAAACTTTTACAGCCTTAGTCGTACTACTATCAAATAATCCAGTTGGATTCTCAATTATTGGAATTCCTGGGTAACTACTTCTAATATAATTTAATGTGTTTTGTAATTTATAAACATCTTTACTGCAATCCCCTTCTTTTAAATCTTTTGTATAAGAATAAGGAGATCCTTGAATCACTTCTGCTTTAGCTATATTTATTTTATCACCATAATAATATTTTAAAATTTCAAAATAATTATACCCTTTATCACCTAACTCCTTAGATCCCCATTGACTTAGATTACCAGGTTCACTGGTATTACTTTTATAATGAGCTAGCAGTGGTTCTGGTCGAAAGTTTTGTCTAATGTATTCATTAAAAACTTCATCAACAATTTTAGAAATTGATTCAAAAACTGTTCCATTATGTGTATATTTTTGATCATAACTTGTTGTTGATGTTATTATAAAATCATAACCTTTACTACGATACCATTCAGTATAAACACGGTTTAAAGCATATGAAATAATTGCAAGAACATTAGCTTTTATAGTTTCTTTTGGCCATGTACTATAAATTTCACTACTAGCAACATTTTTTACATAATCAACAAATGGCACTGCATAATTTGGAGCCGATGTATTAGAGGGAATACCATCATGAACAGTAATTTTTTCTGGAATAATAACTTTATCTAACACATAAGTGCTAGTATCTTCTGGATCTATAATATTTGGAGATTCATTTTCCCATAATGTATTTGGTGTAATTGTTGATACAACTTCTTCTGAGTTTTCGTCAATTGATGTTATATATATATTTTGAATAGAAGTCTCACCATCTAAAATTTGAACACCATTAATCTTAGTTGGTGTAAGCCCAAGCGCAGATACTTCTATATCATACGTTTCATATGGTCTGACTAAATTTTGATCTTCTAAAGAATAACTTTTATCAACTGTTTCTAGACTAATTTTATTTGTTTGACCATCTTCATTGGTAGTTTTCCTTGTAATCTCATTATCATCCTTTAATACTTTAACAATTGCCCCTTTTACAGGATTTGCAATCGTATCACAATATACATTTACTAATAAATAACCTTTTACCATAACTCACCTCTCAATAAATTATATTCATTTATTAATAAAAAAATATATATAATTTATTGAGGTGAAATAAATTGAAAAATATTAATTTAAAATTTGGAGATACAGGTGATAATGTAAAAATTTTACAAAAAAATTAAAAATAACAGGTTTCTATAATGCAATTATAACTGGTAGTTTTGGAACTGCCACTGAAGAAGGTGTAAAAGCATTCCAAAAACAATTTAATTTAGAAGAAACCGGGATTGTTAATGACAAAATGTGGAATTTATTATTTATATTAACTGAAAACGCTTATAATAATTTAAATACTAAGCCAACACTACAAATTGGTGATAATGGAAATGATGTTAAAGAATTACAAACAATTTTAAAAAATTTACTATATTATACTGGAAATATAGATTCTAAATTTGGCAAAGAAACAGAAACTGCTGTAAAAAGATTCCAATTTCACAACAAAATAACAGCTTCTGGAATTGTAAATAATCAAACATGGACTTTACTAGATACACTTTATGGAAAATTAAATAAGTGTGCTGTTGAAGAAGAAATAGATAACGAAAATAACAATGATAATATTTACACAGTTGTAAAAGGAGATACTTTATATTCTATTGCTAGAAAATTCAATACTACGGTTGATGAATTAAAAAGATTAAATAATCTTTCTAGTAATATTTTAAGTATTGGGCAAAAACTTATTATTCCAACTTCACAAGAAACTAAACCCACTACAACTTATACTGTTGTTAGTGGCGATACTCTTTATTCTATCGCTAGAAAGTTCAATACTACGGTTGATGAATTAAAAAGATTAAATAATCTTTCCAGTAATACTTTAAGTATTGGGCAAAAACTTATTATTCCAACTTCACAAGAAACTAAACCCACTACAACTTATACTGTTGTTAGTGGGGATACGCTTTATTCTATTGCTAGAAAATTCAATACTACAGTTAATGAATTAAAAAGACTAAATAATCTTTCTAGTAATATTTTAAGTATTGGACAAAAACTTATTATTCCAACTTCAGAAGAAACTAAACCCACTACAACTTATACTGTTGTTAGTGGCGATACACTTTATTCTATTGCTAGAAAATTCAATACTACAGTTGATGAATTAAAAAGATTAAATAACCTTTCCAGTAATACTTTAAGTATTGGACAAATTTTAAAAATAAAATAAAAAAAAACATGAATTAACATTCACATTTATATATTTAAACTCAAAAGAGTCAAATTCCAATGGCAGGGGCAGCAGGACTTGAACCCACGACATTTGGTTTTGGAGACCAACGTTCTACCAACTGAACTATGCCCCTAAAAATTAATACAAGTAAATTATAACATACGGCAGACTTTGTCCGCAACCTAACAACTTAAAATAACAAAAAAAGCAAACCCCACTTGAAATAGTTTGCCAAAACAGCATAATAACTGTTACGTGCTCTTAGGCACACTCAAATATATAAGCGATCTATGTCGCAATGTAGTCTATGCTACTAAATATCGGAACCTCAGGATTTTTCCTTTGTTCCATGTTTACAAAAACATAACTACTAAGGAGGTTTGCTATGGATATAATACAAAAAAATAATGAAAAAATCAATGGGGTTTTGGAAACTTTTGATAGAATGATTATTAATGGCTATATTTTACAACTATGTAATTACCGTCAATTTCTATATTATTTAATTCAAAATAATGTGAAGTTAAAAGATTTTGATCAGTTTGCTTTATCTCAAACAAAATTGTTATGTAATCATATTGATGATTATGTAAAAAATAACAACTGTACAACCATTTATCTTAATTTTGGTAAAATTGATAAAAACGAAATTGTAATGAATGAATTAGATAAAAAAGAAAACAAAACAGGTTTAATTGCCGCTTTATCTACCGTTGAAATATGTAATACTATGACTGTTAAACCCAACCATGAAACTCAAATGTTAGAAGTCACTTCGAGACCAACTAAATGTAAACACTATTATTTTTATTACAACGATAAAAAATTTGGTTTAATGTATTTAAAAATTCAAACTTGGTTTCCTTATAATGTTCAAATTTATATTAATGGTCGAGAATATTTATCTAAAATTCTTGATAAAAATAATGTTAAATATGAAATGTATAACAATTCATTTTCTTATATAGAAAATTTTGATAAAGCTCAAAAGTTAGCTAATAATATTTTAAATCAAAAAATTTCCAATTCATTTGACCATTTAATTAATCAAATTAATCCTCTTTTAACCAACATTAATAAAATTTTTTCTGCCTCATACTACTGGTGTATTGATCAATGCGAGTTTGCGACCGACATTAATTTTAAATCTAGACAAGATTTAGAAAATATTTATAAGACACTGGTTGAAACTAC
>CALVRX010000006.1 GCA_944358815.1 uncultured Bacilli bacterium
TTTGAACATTGGCTCCAGGCATAGTACTTGCACATAAAACATCTAATGATTTATTGTTATCCATAAAAGATGTAATTGAATAATAGCCATCACCTAAATATTTTACGTTCCACTTTTGATTTTCCGCTCCAGTATAATTAAATAACTGAACATTTGTCCCATCAGCTGTCGATTTAGCTGTAACATCAAGTACCATATTGTCATTTAAAGCACTTTTGATAACATACGTACCATCTGCAATCGTCTGACTACCACTCGCCTCTGCATGATCATACACAAATAAAGACATAAACATTACTAAAAATAATAATAAAAACTTTTTCATTTAAAAATCCTCCTATCCATTCTTTTTATCTTTTTTTTTTTCTGCCACAATATAAATTGGACGTTTTTTAACTTCTAAATAAGTCTTAGACAAATACTGTCCAATAATTCCAATACAAAGTAACTGTACACCACCTATAAAAAACATAATACATACCATACTAGGCCATCCACTAGTGGGATCACCATACATTAACGTCCTCACAATCACAAAAATAATCATTAAAAAAGCTACAAAACAAAATAATATTCCCATAACTGATGCAATAGAAAGTGGTACAGTTGAAAAAGCCACAATACTATCTAACGAATATAAAAATAACTTACCAAAAGACCATTTACTCTCTCCTGCTGCCCTTTTAGCATTTTCATACTCGAGCCACTTTGTCCTAAAGCCGACCCAAGAAAATATTCCTTTAGAAAAACGATTATATTCTTGAACACTTAAAACCGCATCAACCATTTTTCTACTCATCAATCTATAATCTCTTGCTCCATCGACAATTTCTGTCTTTGAAATCTTATTAATAATCTTATAATACATTCTGGCAAAAAAACTTCTAATTACCGGTTCTCCTTTTCTAGTCACTCTCCTAGTAGCCACACTGTCATATTCACCAGACTCTAATATTTCATACATTTCATGTAATAAAGCCGGTGGATCTTGTAAATCCGCATCCATAACTGCCACATAATCACCAGTAGACGCCTCAAGTCCCGCATACATAGCTGCTTCTTTTCCAAAATTTCTTGAAAAAGATAAATATCTTACATCATCATTTTTAGATAATTCTCTAATTATTTCCAATGTTTTATCTTTAGAACCATCATTTACAAAAATAATCTCAAAACTTACATTTTTAAAATCTTTTTTTATTTTTTGAATTTCTTTATAAAATAATTTAATCACTTCTTGCTCGTTATAACAAGGAACAACTAATGATATTTTTTTCATTTTGCACCTCTTAATATCAACTTAATTATAATTTATCCAAAATAAGTATAACAAAATAATTCAAATTTTCCAAATTTATTTTCATAAAATATGAATATTTTTAAACACACTCACATATTTGTGTTATAATGGAGAAACCAAAGGAGGATGAAAAATGTATAATTTATACTTAAAAGGATTATCAACCAATAATCAAGAATTAAACGAAATAAGGAAATTATTTAAAGAAAATGGATTAGATTTTACTGTTGTCTTTAATAATTATGGCAACTTGCCAATGAGAACAGAAACAGATTTAAAAGTAGCCATTCAAGACAAATTAAGAGAAAGTAACCCAATGGGACAGCAAGCTAACTTAATATGCCATTCCATGGGCTGTAATTTAGGTGTTTTAGCTGCCGCTGATTCTAAAAAAATTAAAAGTTTAGTTTTAATATCACCAGAATTTGGAGAATACTCACCAGAAGAATTAAAGCAAATCGAAAAAGATGAAATAAATCTAAATAGACCAAGAGCATATGGTGAACAAGAAATTAAAAATAATAAAAATAATTTAAAATCTTTACTATTATTTAAAAAAACTAAACTACTAGCTTCAATAGCTATAGAAAAAGTAAATGTTCCAACATTAATTATTTATCCAAAAGATGATAACTTTATCCCTAAAACATATTTAAATGATTTAGTAAACAGAAAAGATAACATCAAATTACAAACCGTACCAACTAAATACCATAATCCATTAGTTAAAGGCAATTGCAAAACAAAAACCATGCGTTTAATTAAAAACCAAATTAAATAAAGGCAAACAATGCCTTTTTTTCTTTGTAAAATAAAAGTAAAATCACTCAAAACAAGCTATTCAAATATATTTTTTTAACCTCATTTCATGTATAATTATTATAGGTGATATTATGGATAATAAAGACAAAAATACTCAAACCTATAAAACTAGAATTGAAAGGAAACAATTTGAAGAAGAACTAAAAAATAAGCAAATTCAAAAAGAAAAAGAGCTAGAAGAAAAAAGAAAAGAATTAAAAAATATTATTTTTGATGATAATAACAAAAAACGTCAAAAAAATAAAAAAGAAAATACCCAAGCATCACAAGAAACAGTCCATAAACCCAAAGTAGCTAATATATTTCTTTCTTTAACCTTTGTTATTACCATTATCGTCTTTTTCTATCTCATTATCGATTCAGCAAGCCAAATAAACCAAATATATCAAATTATAAATGCTTTTTTCTTACTAATAATTGTCACATGCTTTTTAATAAGTTTCAAAAAATCATTTTTCAAAAATAAATCCGCACCAACTATCATTACTTCCATAACTATAATAGGCGCTATTGCCTTTAATGGCTTATATTTAGGAAACATAATAAAACTTCCAAAACAAAATTACTTACCAAGTTTTGAAAATCAAAATCTAACCAAAGCCATGAACTGGACTGAAAAAAATAACATCAACACAAATCAAGATTTTGAATACAGTGATACAACAAAAAAATATAACATAATATCTCAAAATACAAAACCAGAAACTTTAACTAAAAACATAAAAACAGTCAACTTTGTCATATCTAATGGTCCAGATTATAATAAAGAAGTTATACTAGCCGATATGACAGATTGGAATATAGATGACGTCATAAAATTTGTAAATAAAAACTTCTTAAATAGCGTTTCTGTCAACTTCATCGAAAATAAAAACGTAAAAAAAGATACTGTTATTTCTCAAAACATAACTGGTACCATTAAAAGAAATAATCCAATAATCTTTAACGTATCTTTAGGAGATAAAACTACACTATCCCCTATTAAACTAAAAGATCTGACCAACGAATCACTTTTAAACGCCGCCGTCTACTTAGGTCGAAATGGTATCTTATATCAATTAAAATATGAATTTTCTAATACCGTTGAAAAAGGAAAAGTAATAAACTCGACTCCATCTCAAGGAACAACCGTTAAACCAAATGAAATAGTTACTTTAACTATCTCTAAAGGCAAACAAATCAAAGTTCCTAACTTAAAAAACAAAACTATGGCTTATATAACTAAATGGATGGTTGAAAATAACCTTCAAATAAAATATTCAGATAAATATGATAACACTATAAAATCAGGTCGCGTTATTGAAAGTAATTATAAACAAGGAGATATTATTGAAGAAGGCACAACCGTTAATATTGTCTTTTCCAAAGGTCCACTTAAAATGAAAAAGTTCGATAATATAAACGACTTCAAATCTTGGGCTGATACAAATGGAATTAAATACGAAATCAAAGAAGAATTTAACGATAAAATAGAAAAAGATAAAATTATTAAAACTTCTATAGAAGAAGGAGCAAATATCAACTTAGATGAAACAATTACTGTCTATGTTTCAAAAGGAACTGCCATTACTGTTCCAGACTTTACGAACAAAACAAAATCAGAAGCTAAAAAAGAATGTGATAGTTTAGGTATTAGTTGCACATTTACTGAAGAATATTCGAGTAAATCAGCCGGCAAAGTTATAGACCAAAGTATTGCCGCCGGCACGCAAATATCTAAAGGCGACACTATTGGAATAACCATTGCTACAAACAAAAAAACATTAAGTAATTCAAATAAAAAGACCAACAGCACCTCTTCTAGCCAATCAATTAGTAGTTCATCAAATAATACAAGACCATCTGGTGGAAGTTCAAGCAGTGGAACAACGACACCATCTAGACCAACATGTACAAATTATGTATTTACACCTGGTGGAACAGGCAATAATGGTTCTCAAACATGTACCATGATGAAAGGATCAGGTAACAACAAATATCTTAATATTAAATGTGATTATGTACAAAAATGCTCAAACGGAAATAAAACAAATGGTTCAATTTGTAGTTATAGTCATCCATTAGGCTCTACAGTTTCAAGTTGTGATCAAATTACAATTACAATTGTAAACAACTCGCTCTGATAAACATTAAATAATATAATATAATTAAAAAGAGAGATTCCACAAGATATGAAAGCAATATGCTTACATCAGGGCTCTCTTTTTTATAATATAAATAAACCAATATAATATATAAATCGATAATTTAATTTTATAATATTACTTATTTAATACTATAAATATATTAAAAAACTATAAAGCAAATACATTAATAACAAAATAGACTGCATTAAATCATTTAATGCAGCCTATTTAATAACTATTTAACTTCCATTTCAATTCTACTATTCTTATTAAAATTAATATCAAAGCTATATTCTTTACCATTAATATTTGCCTTAACATTATTAAGTGTTCTACCTAACTTTTCAGTAAATTCAGAAATGTCAGTTACATTTGAACTTGTAGTAATATAAATTGTATATTTTCCTTTAGGAATATTAGAAACATCTATATTTTTATCATACCATGCTCTTGTTTTATCTAATCCATCATTTTCTGGAAGAGGAGCGGTATAATCACCATTAGTGATAGAACCCAAATCCATGGTATATGTTTTATGTGTTTCTTGATTTTCAAAGATAATTTTCCTAGTAACATTTGAACTACTAGATAAATTCATACCATAAGAATATGACATACCTCTTAAATGTAATTTATTATTATCAAATTCAAATTTCATAAATGTATCAAATTGATTATAATAACTTCCAGCAGTTTTTTCAGCTAATTTATCATCACGAACAATAAATTCAATAGGACTATTTTCATAATTATAATTATTTCTAATTATTAAATATTTCTCATCATCATAATTTGTAATTTCTTGACTATTAGATTTATTATTTACAACATTTTCAGAATAATAATCATCACTTTGTGAAACAACATAAGTAATATAATTCCCCGCTGGAAGAACTTTCAAATCAAAGTCAAAAGTAAACCATGAATATTTATAATTTTTACCATCAAAACTATAAACATCAAACGGAATTTCACTTTCCTTTGTAATCCTTGTTGCTTCTTGTTCATAAGTTTTATTATTATCAACATTTTTAAATATCAACTTATACTTAATATTTTCACTTAAAACATTATCAATACCACTTATAGTATTGTATCCTTTTAATTGTAACTTACCATCTACTTCTTTTAAATAATCAACATAAAATAATCCATCTTTTTTCTCTAAAACTTTCTCACTTACCGTAATAGTAATTGTCTTAGTAGAAGTTTGACCATAAGAATCTGTAACTGAATATGTTACCTCATATTTACCTAAAGTATCCGTTTTAACTTCATTTTTTAAAACTTTAATATCCGTAATGATTCCATCTTCTTTATCACTAGCAGTAACTCCTTCTAATGGATCAAATTTACTATTTAAATAAATAACCTTATCATAAACATTAATAACCGGTTCCTGATTTACGATCACATGTACCGTAATAGTTTTACTAACAACCTGCCCATTTTTATCTGAAACTTTATATGTAACTTGATAATCTCCAACTACATCTACCTTAACTTCACCTGTATATTCAACACTTTCAGTTAAATCTCCATCTTCTTTGTCACTAGCAGTAACTCCTTCTAATGGATCAAATTCACTATTTAAATAAATTTCTTTATCAGAAGCATTTATCACAGGCTTTTCATTAGGTATAACTGTCACTGTAATAGTTTTACTTGCCTCTTTACCTTTAGAATCTTTAACCTTATAAGTTACCTTATATGTACCAGCTTTTGATGTATCTACATTTTTATCATAAGTAATACTATTAGTTAAATCACTACCATCATAAGCCTTAGCACTAACACCTTCCATATAATCAAATTCTTCAAATTGTTTAACTTCTCTATCATTAGCCGTAATTATAGGAAGATTTGCTGAAATAACTTTAACATTAATCGTCTTACTAGCATGAAAATTACTATTATCTACTACTGTATAAGTAACTTTATAAATACCTTCTTTATTTGCATCTACATTATTTTCTGTAACTGTAACTTTACCTGTTAAATTACCATTTTCTTTATCAGTTGCCGTAACTCCAGAAAGTGGATTAAAATTATCACCTTCTTTAATAGTTATATCAGAAGCATTTATTACCGGCTGATTATTACTTACATAAATTTCATTAACCGTTACATAACCATATAACTTATTAGAACTGCTAGCTAAATCAGTATAAATTTTATAAAATTGAACTCCATTTTTGCCAGTAACTTTATCGACCACATTAACCGCTAAATCATTAATTCTATCATTACTATTAGGATTCTTTAAAGTATAAATATGAGCTGCATCCGTTTGCTCAGGTTTATCAAAAACCCATGGACTAGCAATATTCTTCTTAACCACACCTATAGTACTAGAATTAAAATCCTTGCCCCCAAATTTCTTATCATTATTAAATGAATTACTAGCCTGTTTCTCACCCCAGTATGGATCAGTTGCATACTTCACATTTCTACCACTAGCCTTATTACCGTAATGACTACCATAATAATATTTACCTGTCGCAAGTGAATAACTATTACCTGTTTTTTTAGCATAATCCATAATCGAATCACGTGGACTATTATAAGAATAAGCACAATCATAAGCACAACTATCCGCTGCACCATAACCAAATAAATTATTCTTATCCTTAGCTATTCTACTTGTTCCGTAATTACTCTCATTTATAGCTGTACCAAACATCATTAAAGCATTTTGCCCATACGTTGCTTCAGCTTCTTTAAAATACTTGCCTGTTCCGTACATTTTTGAAGTAGACGCATTATAACCTTTACTAGCAATAATATTATCAAAATCATTAGCTGTATAACCAGTTACTGAATGACTAGACAAATATAAATAATAAGCATAATGTGGGCTATTATAATTCACGCTACTTGTATATTTACTATTTCTATAATCATCAAGCATTGCCGTAATACTTGAATAAAAATAATTACCATCAAAACTATAATATCTAACACCAGGAGTTAAATAAGTTGGTGCAACACCTAAATTAGTATAAGTATCGCCATATCCGCTACCATTATAATAAGTAAAATGATGAATTAAATTATCAGTACCAGTATTTCTTTCATAATATGTACCGAGTCCATTCATTCCAGTCATTACAGTTACGCTATCTGTTTTAGCTATCCAAGCTGCACTGCCATTATAACTAACTTTATACCAAGTATAACCATCAGCTTGCTTAGTCTCCGTATAATTAAAATTAGTCGTTGCCGCCACCTGCGTAATAACAGCTCCAGAAAGCGATGGAGATTTTCTAATTCTAATTCCCTTGCCGCCAGGAACATTAATCATATTCCCATTAATTCCCATAAGTGAAATTGGTGTCACTACTCCATTATTAATATTTGTCCAACCGACAAAACCACTAATCATAATCTTAACCATACCATTATCACTATAGCCTAAAACTGCCGCATCAGTTCCATATGATCCATGTACTGACGTATAAGCCGAATTAGTCGTACTAGAAGTATATAAATTATAAGTTGATCCAGGTTTAAATTTAAAAACTGCATACTTGCTATCAACAGGAACACCATTTTTATAAATAGTCGCCACACTACTAGCCGTAGAATTCTGACTATTCATTACCTTCAAAGCCGCACTATAACTACTATATTGACCAACAACCTTGTTACCAGTTTGATTAGCTACCATCTCCACCGTGTAAGTAGATGCCGCCTCTGCTTGAGAAAAAGGCATAAAATTAACAATTAATAATAAAATAATACAAATTTTCATCATTTTTTTCATCTTGTATGCCTCCTCATTATCCTAATATAATTATATCAAATAATATATATCCTGTACACGTTGACCAACCTATCAATAGACACAATTTGACAAAATAAAACGATTTACTTATCCCTGTAGATGTGCTAAAATATAAAGAACATTGGAGGGATTTCATGAACACTATTACAGATACCACAAAAAAATTTGCCAAAGGCTTATTTAACCCAGATAATAAACTATCACTAATTCCTAATTGGCTTTCCTTTTCCAGAGTCATTGGTGGTCTTGCCATACCTGTTATGGCATATACAAATGCCCCTATCAGTCTTTTTTTCGGCAGTATATCATTCCTTGCCTTTTCAGATTTTTTAGATGGATTTACTGCCAGAGTAATTGCTAAAGAAGAAACTAAAGAAGGCGCTATGCTCGACGCCGTATCAGATAAAATATTTTCCCTTCTTCTAATCATTGGCATTTTACCAACTTTACCAATATTCATTATCAATGGTGCTTTAGAAGGCACTATTGCTGCAATAAACGCTAAACTCCTAGCTAGCGGTGGTGAACCTAAAAGTAATATTCTAGGCAAAATCAAAATTTGGCCTCTTTCCATTGCCCTTGCCTTAGGTTATTTAAGTATAGTAGCTCAAAATCTAAATTTAGTAACAATTTCAAGTAATACCCTTTTAACTATAAGCTCTGCCATAAGCCTTGGAACAATTCCTCTACAAATTGTCAATATTAAACAGTATTTTAACCAATATCAATCACAAAAACAAAAAAACAAAAATCAAAATACACAACCTAAGCAACAATTAACAAATGAAAAACAATACACTAAAAATAAACAACTAAATCCAAAGCCAAAATTATCATTAACTCCAAATAATCATCAAGCCATAGTCTATGAATTAACTAAACCATTTAGTAAAGCCGAAGAAGAATATAAAACATACACCAAAAAAGCACCAATTAGTCACAAAACTAATTAGTGCTTTTCTTATATTCCTCTAACAAATACCATATATCCGATAAATACGATATAAATCAAATAAAGTATAACCCCATTCACCATTTCAAATTTAGTAGATTTATACTTAACACCAACTGCCATTGTCGCTAAAATACCACTAACTAAACCTCCAACATGTGCCCAGTTATCAATTCCAGCTACCATAAATCCTAACAATAAATTCAAAACAATTAAAGGGATAATCTGTGATTTAACCACACTATCCAAATAAACACGATAATGGTATCCAAAATAAAGAAGTGCTCCCATTAAACCAAATATCGCTCCCGAAGCTCCAACACTAAAACTATTACTAAAGAAAATAGAAAGCATTGAAGCACCTAAACCAGAAAGTAAATACACAGCTAAATACTTTGCCTTACCAAGAAAACTCTCAAGCTGCATACCAATAATATATAAAGCATACATGTTAAATAGTAAATGTAAAATACCCGCATGTACAAACATACCTGTAAATAATCGATAATATTGACCAAAACTCACAATTAAATCTCTATTAACCGCAAGCATCGGTAAAATAGCATCACTAAATACTGACAAAATAAAGACAATTACATTAATAATGATTAAAGCATATGTAATAACCGGTTTCTTAGGGCTAAACACATCTTCATTCATCTTTGCATCCCCTTCATTTTTTTTATTAATATCGCTTGTAATTTTCATAAATAACTCTAAGCCCTTTTCTTTAAAATCAATATCCTTCGTAATATCCGGGAAAGCGTCAATCACAAAACGATATTTATCTAAATCGGATGCTTCATGAATATTAGCAAACTTAATATTTGGTGTATTTTCAAACTGTGTTATATCCACATTATCACCTAAATTTACAAATATACTCAAAGCATTAATCTTGAAAGATAAAGTTTTTTTCTTAATTGTTTTAAGAAGCCGTTTAGTCTTAAACAAATCAAACTTAAACTGTTCATTATTATGAATATATCCAGATACTATTCTGACAATTTTATAATCATCCTCTAAATTTTCTAGCCAAATCTCATCTTTTATCCCTCTAATTATTACAGGATTATAACCTCTTTCTGTAATAAAATAATGTAAAAGTTTCATCACTAACTCTTCTTTTTTATCTATAACTATCTCGTTCATATAATCACCTACTCAAATTTTTTTAAAATATTTATGAAACATTCAGGAAGTTCACTATCAAACTGCATATATTCTAAAGTCTTAGGATGTACAAACCCTAACTCTTTAGCATGCAGACACTGTCCACTATCATCAAATAATTTACGATTACCATAAACCGGATCATTTACCACAGGGTGACCTATATAATCCATATGTACTCTAATTTGATGAGTCCTTCCGGTCTCTAATCTAAGCTCAATAAGTGTTGCCTTTTCAAACCTCTTTAAAACCTTAAAATGTGTCACAGCCGGCTTACCATCAGCTCGCACAGCCATTTTTTTACGATCATTTTTACTCCGACCAATTGGTGCATCTATTTCACCAGAATCATTTGGTATTACTCCCCAAACCAAAGCAATATATTTTCGGTAAGTCTTTTTTTCAGCCAGTTCCTTAGCTAAAAACTCATGTGTCTTATTATTTTTAGCTACCATAAGCAGTCCTGTCGTATAAGCATCGATTCTATGCACAATCCCAGGTCTTTCTTCACCATTAACATCACTAAGTTTAGTGTGATATAAAAGTCCATTAACCAAAGTACCACTGTGATTACCAGCACCCGGATGTACTACTACCCCGTTTGCCTTATTAACCACTAATACATCGTCATCCTCATAAACAATATCTAAATCCATCTTCTCAGGTAAAATAGAATCATCTTCCTTATGATTAACTGTAACCTCATCACCACTTTTTAACATAAAACCAGCTTTAACTAACTTATCATTAACTAAAACTTCACCAGCCTTAATCATTTTAGTCACTTGACTTCGGCTAACATCTATAACCTCACTTAAAAAAACATCCAATCTCTCATCACTTTGTTTTACTTGATATTTCATTTTTATCACCTTTTATTATTTGCACAACTAGTAATATCATTGCCACTACAATCGCAATATCCGCCAAATTAAAAATCGGAAAATTATAACCAAAAATAGAAAAATCTAAATAATCAATTACTTGACCATGCGCCACTCTATCAACTAAATTACCAATAATTCCACCTATCAACAATCCATACGTAATTTGTTCTAAATTATTCAATTTTTTTCCTTTTATTAAAAAGAAATAAATAAAATTTAAAGCAATTACCGAAATAACTATTAACAAAAGCGTATTAGAACTTAAAATACTAAAAGCCGCTCCTGTATTTCCAATTAAAGTAATATTGAAAAAATCTGCAATAACTTTCTTGGATTCGCCAAAACTCATTAACAATAGCAAAATATTCTTAATAAGCTGATCAAATATAATCGTTCCCAAAGCTACTCCGTATAATTTTTTCATAATATCACCACACAATATTATATCAGAAAAACACTATTATTCAAAATAACAAAAATATGATAAAATAAACAATGAGGTGAAAAAAATGAAATCAAAAAAAAGAACAGATTACTTAACATGGGATGAATACTTTATAGCTATTACTGAATTAAGTGCCTTAAGAAGTAAAGACCCATCTACCAGAGTTGGCGCCTGCATTGTTAGTGATGATAATCGCATTCTATCGATTGGTTATAATGGTGCTCCTAATGGCTTTAATGACGATGATTTTCCTTGGAACCGTGAAGGTGAAAATTTAAATACCAAATATCCCTATGTTTGTCACGCCGAACTAAATACCATTTTAAATTACAGAGGAAATAAAAAAGATTTAGAAAACGCTAAAATATATGTCGACCTTTTTCCATGTAATGAATGTGCTAAACTAATCATTCAATCAGGAATTAAAGAAGTCATTTATTTAAATGATAAATATGCCAATTCCGAAAATAATATTGCTTCACGCACTCTATTCGACAAATGTCACATAAACTACCATAAAATTCAAATAGATAAAGAAATAACTCTTAAAATTAAAAATAATTAAAAACTATTAGAGATTAAACTCCAATAGTTTTTATTTTCCAATAAATTTAAGTATTTCATCGCTAGACATATAACCTATATTCATAATATAAGAACCGTCTTTTTTAAAATAAACAAGCGTCGGTACACTCATAACACCAAAACGTTTACAAAGTTCTAAATTTTCATCTATATCTACTTTCATAATCTGTACCTTATTTTTAATATCTTCCAGTTCAGGTGCTAACATCTTACAAGGTCCACACCAAGTTGCAAAAAAATCAACTAATACATCTCCCTTGCTAACTATCTTGTCAAAATTAGCTGAATTTCCTTCAATTATTTCCATTATTCTACCTCCTCGTATTTATTTAAAACTGTATCGATTCCATCGACTTTTATCTTACCAGCTTCATCCAATTTTTTTACTGTATCTACTGTCACTAGTTTATATTTCAAAAGTACATCTAAAGCCTCTAAATTAAATGAATTAGTATCTGTTCCACTTGTATACTTATCACTTAAACCTTTAATTTCGTCCAAGACTTCTAACGCTGAACCAGCAACATTAGAAAGAAGTGGTGTATTTTTCAAAATTGGTTCGCGTAGATATGAATCGTTAACAAAATCAAAATTAATGAAATTAGGCATTGAAAGCACATACAAAACGAAAAATACAATAATATAATTTTTAATAGCTCCTATAATTGCTCCAAAAATAGCTGATGGCACACCTAAAACAATTGTAAATTTCAAAAATTTCTCAAAAACACCAGTCGCAAATAATACTGAATTTAAAATAGCCATCAAAATACCTGCAACTAATATAAATGCAATAGCTTCATATAAAGCAATATTTAAAACTGTTACACCTTTTATAATACCACCAAAATTAAAAAATGGCAAAAACTTCATCAACAGTGCACTTACAGGATTTTTTAAAAAATAAGCTAAAACAACTACAATAATAATTCCTAAAAAACTTACCAAAGCCTTAGTAAAACCTTGTTTCGCCCCTACAAAAGCTCCTAATATAATAAATAAAACAACTAAAATATCTATAATATTCATATCAATTCTCCTTTAACATAATTATATTACATTTAAA
>CALVRX010000007.1 GCA_944358815.1 uncultured Bacilli bacterium
CACTAACTACTATAAATATTATAAGTATTATATTAAAACATATCGTAAAACCCACTCCAAATTTTAAACTTTTCTTTTTCATCATATCAAGCTCCTTATTTTTACTTCATAATTTAATTATAGCATATACAGAATATAATCAAATAATAAAAAGATAAAAATGTGTCAACAATTGTCGTAATAGCACTCATCAAAGCAGAAATATGATATACTTGATATAGAAAAAAGATAGTTTAACTATCTTGATTCAACAATAAGTTTAATTGCTGTACGTTCCTCACCATCGATAATAATATCGGTAAAAGCTGGAATACATATTAAATTCTTCCCGCTAGGAGCCACAAAACCTCTCGCAATTGCCACTGCCTTAATAGCTTGATTCAAAGCTCCAGCTCCAATTGCTTGAATTTCTACAGTTCCTTTCTCGCGAAAAACATTAGCTAAAGCTCCAGCCACTGAATTAGGATTGCTTTTAGCTCGTACTTTAAGTGTTTCCATGTTTGTTTCCTCCTTTATACTTAAACTATATGAAGTTCAAATCCAAATATTCCAAAATTATCATCTTGAAAAATTATTAAAACTTATGTATAATCATACATCGAAACAATTACTTGTAATTGTCATCCTAAACCACAACACTTTAATTTAAAAAATCCATAATGCCAGTTTTCTAAATAAACGATTACTAAATTAAAATCAAATAAAAAAGGAGACTTATTATGCTAAAAAATATCAATATTGAAGATAAGCAAGAAAGATCCATTTATTACCACGAAATGGCAGAAGAATCTCGTTCACTAGAATTATTGCTGCATACATGCTATAATAATGGCATCATTCCCAAATTGGCTAGTAAAGGTCATGGAAAAAATAAAGTTGCCTATATTATTTTAACTATTGATAATAATCATTTGAATACCATAGGAAGATTAATTGACCTTACTCTAGAAATACCAGATAGTGAATTTAATATCAGATCACATCAAGGAAAAATATATGCTGAACTTTCATGCGAAAGTAAAGATAATGATCAACTATTTACGAGAATTAAAGAAATTGTTGAAGAAAATCAAATTGAAAAATATACCCATAACCTAACTTTAATGAATACTATCTATAACATTGCTAAAATAGTAAATAGTATCATTGAAGCTGATATTTTATTTGCTACTAATGAGCACTTATATAGTCAAGGAAAATGTGTTATTTCCATTTATAAAGATAAACAAATAAATAAATTAAATACCAAAAAATCTGACAACATTGCTGATGTTATCAAAACATTAAAAGAAAAAGCCACATTAAACTTACCAACTATTTTTTGCTGTTCTTTTGAACAACTTAGAAACTTTTATTTCGAATTGGATGAAACTGTTTATGGAGAAAATGAAGGCGATAACTAATGGATAATAATATAAAAAGAGAAATAATTTTAGAAAATTATCAAAACCCATATAATAAAGGATTAATAAAAGATGATTCATATATGGAAACAAACATGAATAATGAAAGCTGTATTGACGAATTAAATCTGCAAGTCAAAATTGAAAACGATATTGTTAAAGACATTAGATTTGATGGAGAAGCCTGCGCAATCTGTATTTCCTCAGCTTCCATTATGACCAAAACCTTAATTGGTAAAACAACCAAAGAAGTTCAAAACATTCTTCAAAATTTTTTAAATATGATTGATGAAAAGCCTTATGATAAAGAAGTTTTAGAAGAAGCCATCGTCTATGATGATGTCTATAAAAACCCTAATAGAAAAAAATGTGCTTTACTATCTTGGTGGGGTATTGAAAAAATCTTAAATAAACTCAAAAATAATGAAGAGCTAAATCAAAAATAGCTTTTTATTTTTGCTAAAATTTAGTATAATGTTAATAGGTGATAACCGTGAGTAAAGAACTGGGATTAGATGAAAACAAAATAATCGAAATCTCTAAACAAAAACACGAACCAAAATGGATGACTGAATTTCGCTTAAAATCCTATGCCGCTTTTAAAGAAATTCCTAATCCTAACTTTGGACCTGAATTAAAAATTGATTTCGATAAAATAAATTACTATAAAAAAGTCACTGATAAAGTTCAATCAAACTGGGATAAAGTAGCTTGCCCCATTAAAGATACTTTCCAAGAAATTGGACTAATAGATGCCGAAAAAAAATATTTAAATGGTGTTGGCGCTCAGTATGAAAGTGAAGTCGTATATCATAGTATGATTAAAGAATTAGAAGATAAAGGCGTTATTTTTTGTAGTACTGACGACGCTTTAAAAAAATATCCAAAATTGTTCCAAAAATACTTTAACCATTTAGTCAAATACGATGAAAATAAATATACTGCTTTAAACGGTGCAGTGTGGAGTGGAGGTACTTTTATCTATGTCCCTAAAGGCGTTACCATAGATAGACCACTTCAAAGCTATTTTAGATTAAACACTAAAAACATGGGGCAATTTGAAAGAACTTTGATTATCGTTGATGATGATAGTCACATACATTATATGGAAGGATGTACTGCCGTTTATCATGTCGAAAGTTCCCTTCATGCTGCTGTTGTTGAAATATTCGTCGGCAAAAATGCTAGTTGCCGGTACACGACAATTCAAAACTGGGCTAATAATGTCTATAACCTAGTTACTAAAAGAGCTATTGTTGATGAAAACGGTAAAATGGAATGGATTGATGGTAATATCGGATCAAAAACCAATATGAAATATCCATCATGTATTTTAAAAGGACAGGGTGCTAGTGGAAACTGTATTTCCATCGCCGTTGCCTCTAAAGGACAAATTCAAGATGCTGGAGCTAAAATGATTCATCTCGCACCAAATACTACTAGTAATATCATTAGTAAATCTATTTCTGCTAATGGAGGAATTAGTAACTATCGTGGCACTGTTAAAATAGCCAAAGAAGCCTCAAACTCTAAGAGCATTGTTAAATGTGATACCATTTTATTAGATGAAAACTCTAAGAGTGATACCATTCCTAAAAACATCGTTGAAAACTCATCATCTTACTTAGAACACGAAGCTACTGTATCTAAATTAGATGAAGAAAAACTATTTTATCTTATGAGTAGAGGATTAGATGAAGAAAAAGCTAAAGAACTTTTAATCATTGGTTTTATTGATGAATTTAGAGAAAACTTACCAATGGAATATGCCGTTGAATTAAACGCATTACTCAAAAACTATTTTTAAAAGAAGGGGATATTATGAAAAAAATAATTGCTGTAATTGTTATACTTTTATTAATTGGTGCCGCATTTATCGGCGTAACTTATTTTCAAAATACCGAAAAACAATCTAATGAATTAGAAAAGAAAATCGATGTAGCTAGTCGTGATTATTTTGAAAAATATGTTAGCGCAAATGATAGTGCTAATACTTATAAAATTACTTTGCAAGATTTAGAAGAAGCCAATATGCAAGGTGAAAAATATGATTTAAAAGGCTTAGAACACTGTGATAAAACACAAACCTTTGCCGATGTTACAATCGATTATACTAATGGAAAAGCTAAAAAAACACAAGTTGAATTAAAATGTTAAAAAACTTGTGTTTTTATTTTTTGACAATCTTTAATCAGCCAAAATACCTAAATTAGTTTATACCAATTTGAACTATTTTAATATCAAATATATCGCCAAAATACCCATTTAAACTTTTGCTTTTGTCTATCATATTGTGTATAGTACCAAATCGAAAGGAGGGAAGTATGTTGAATCAAATAGTTTTAGTTGGTCGATTAGCTAATGATCCTGAATTATATGAAACCGAAAGCGGCAAAAAAATGGTTCAAATGGTATTAGCTGTTCCAAGAGCTTATAAAAACTCCGCTGGTGAATATGAAACCGATTTTATATATTGTAAATTGTGGCAAGGAATTGCTCAAAGGACTAATGAATACTGTAAAAAAGGCGACTTAGTTGGTATCAAAGGTCGTGTAGAAACATATAACTACGACACTGAACACGGACGTAAATATATTACGGAAGTAATTGTGGATAAAATAACATTTTTATCTACTAAAAAATAAAAATCATATAAAATACACTCCTATAAAAAAAGCTGCCAAAGCAGTTTTTTTATTCCATATTTTTGAATTCCTCATAAAAAATATCGTCGGGTTTACAATTAAATATTTTTGCAATTTTCACTGCCATTTTGTAGGAAAGACGTCTTTTTCCATTTTCAATTTGCCAGTAAAAAGGTTTGCTTATTTTTAAATGATTAGCCATATACTCACAGGTAAACTTATTTTTTTCGCGCATATCCTTTAATTCTTTCATTTTCGACACCTCCCATACTTTAAAATAAAAATGTAATTTAATTCCATTATATATTAACTTCAAGTTAATTTCAAGAAAAACGTAACACAAAGTTAGAAAAGATGTAATGTTTGCTAAATGTTGCTATAATGCTAGTTAACGAAAGGATAACGATTAATATGGTAGCAGGACAAAGATTAAAAGAAGCTCGTAAAAAAGCAAATTTAACTCAAGAACAGCTCGCTCAAATGTTAGGCATTAAAGCCGCTGAAATTTCTCAATATGAATCTAATAAAAGGACACCACGTTGGCCAGTATTTAAAAAAATACTTGACATCTTAAAAATTAGTGCTGACGAAGTCTTAGGAAGAGAAATAACTGTTCATGATAATGAAGATTATGAAGTTAGACTATCTCAGGAAGACTTGAAAATTTTATCATCCATCAAAGAAAACCCAACACTTTATAAAGTTCTACTAGAAGACCCACAACGTAATATTCATTTAATTAGTAGTAATTTAAAAAAATTAATACCTGAAATAAACAAATAAAACAGTTAACTACTTGTGGAATTAACTGTAATAAACACCATATCTTGTTATAATTTCGATATGGTGATGGGTATGTTAGGTTCAGAAATCAAAAAAGCAAGGCAAAAACAAGGTCTTACTCAACAAGAACTTGGTGATTTAATCGGCGTTTCTAAATCATCAATTAATTATTTTGAAAAAGATGACCGTAATCCCACTTTAGACCATCTTTTAAAACTAAGCAAAGTATTAAACTTACCTATAGAACTTCTGCTAGGATTGGATCAACCAGTAAATATAGTTGCCGAAAACGAAGAATATCAAACTAGAATTTCTAGTAAAGATATGCAAATACTTAATGAACTAAAACTTTACCCAGCTCTCTATAGAAGACTTTGTGATGACACTAAAAGAACAGTTAAATTGATTAATTTTCGTTTAAAATAGTTGAAAAACTATTTTTCTTTTACCTAAATTTTAGTACAATATAATAGGGAGGTACGAAATGAACATATTAGATATTATTGATAAAAAAGAAAAAAATGAAAAACTATCTCAAGAAGAACTTCAATATGTTGTAGATGGCTATTTAAATGGAACAATCAAAGATTATCAAATGTCTGCCTTTTTAACTGAAATTGACCTCTTAGGACTTTCTGAAGAAGAAACAATCAATCTCACTAATATTATGCTTCATAGTGGTGAAATTCTTAATCTAGGTTTTGATAACATTACTGATAAACACTCAACTGGTGGTGTAGGTGATAAAACCACTATTGTTTTAGCTCCATTAGTCGCTTCATTAGGTGTAAAAATAGCTAAAATGAGTGGTCGCGGATTAGGTCATACTGGTGGAACCATTGATAAACTAGAATCCATTGAAGGTTTTCAAACATCTATGACTTTAGAAAAATTTAAAAATCAAGTTGCTAAAATTGGCATAGCTTTAGTTGGACAAATGGGTAATCTAGTTCCAGCCGATAAAAAAATATATGCTTTAAGAGATGTCACTGGAACTGTCGACTCTATTTCTTTAATTGCCTCAAGCATTATGAGTAAAAAACTTGCCAGTGGTGCCTCAAATATTGTCATTGACCTCAAAGTTGGTAGTGGTGCTTTAGTAAATACCTTAGATGAAGCCAAAGAACTAGCTCATCTCATGGTCAAAATCGGCAATATTAATCAAAGAAAAACGGCTTGCGTTATTACCAATATGAATCAGCCTCTTGGCTTTGCCATTGGAAACTCAGTGGAAGTTTTAGAAGCCATTGATACATTAAAAGGGCAGGGACCAGAAGATTTAACGAAACTAGTTATCAAATTAGGTGGTATTATGACCCATTTAGCCCTAAATATCGATGAAAAAGAAGCTGAAGAAAAAGTTAAAGAAAACTTATTCAACCAAAAAGGTTATCAAAAAATGCTTGAGTGGGTAAAAGCTCAAGGTGGTAATATCAACCATATTCCTGTCGCTCAAAATAAAATAACTATTTTAGCGCCCATAACAGGCTATATTAGTAATATTGACGCCTTAAAAATTGGTAAATTAGCTAGAAAATTAGGCGCAGGTAGATTAAATAAAGATGATAAAATCGACCTTACTGTTGGTATAGTTTTAAAACATAAAGTAGGGGATTATATTGAAAAAGGACAGCCTTTAGTAGATATTTTCTATAATCAAAAACAAATATCAGAAGAAGAAATTCTCTCTTGTTACACTTTTCAAAATGAAAAAGTAAATCCACCAAAATTAATTATTGATATTATTAAACCAGAAAAATATATATCTCAAACTAAATAATCAGAGCAATCTGATTTTTTTCTTAAAATAAAAAAGAAAAATCCCCCAAAATCTTGTATAATAATTATATAAGTAAAAAAGGGAACAGTCGCTAAGGACTGTTCCAAATAAAAGAATAAAAAGGGGCTGGCTAGTTTACACTAGCGCCAATTCAACTAAAATTGAATTGGTGTAATATATAATATCAGAAAATAAAAATATGTCAATAGGTTTTTATAAAAAAATCAAAAAGGAGGATAAAAATGCAACTTCAAGATATTAAAGGACTAGGTACCACTACTATTAAATATTTAAACGAATTAGGTATATATAATGTGACGGATCTTATAAATTACTATCCATTTAGATATGAAATTATTGAAAATACTGACCTTAAAACCATTCAAGATGGTGATAAAATAATCGTTGGTGGTATCGTCGAAAATATTCCCTCAGTTTTCCATTTTAATCGTAAATTAAATAAAATGAGTTTCCACTTAAATACTGGTGATTTTATTACTAATGTTACTATATTCAATCGGGCTTTTTTAAAAATCAAATTAAAAATTGGTACCACTATTACTGTGATAGGTAAATATGACCAAAAACATAATAGTATAATTGCTAGTGATATTAAATTTGGCTTAATTGATAAAACTTTAATTGAACCAATTTATCATTCATCATTTAAAATAAGTAGTAATAAAATATCTAAAATAATTAAATCTGCTTTGCCAAATATTCATATTAATAACTACCTGCCACAGTCAATTATCCAAAAATATCACTTTATCGATAGAAATACCGCAATAAAAACTGTCCATATTCCAAAAGATAAAACAACCTTAACAAATGCCCTAAAATTATTAAAATATGAGGAACTGTTTACCTTTATGCTTAAAATTAATAATTTAAAAAACAACCAAAAACACGATAATGGCTTAACGAGAAACGTATCCTCTGAACAAGTAAAAAAACTAATTCAAACTTTACCATTTGAATTGACCAAAGACCAAATAAAAGCAGTGACCGATATATATAAAGATTTAACCACATCTAAAAGAATGAATCGCCTTCTTCAAGGTGATGTAGGTAGTGGCAAGACCATAGTATCATTTATTAGCCTTTATATTAATTATTTAGGTGGTTACCAAGGCGCTCTAATGGCACCAACTGAAATACTTGCCACTCAGCACTATACTAACTTTGTCAAAATGTTTCCTGAACTCAAAGTTGTTTTATTAACAGGAAGATTAAAAGCCAAAGAAAAAAAAGAAGCCAAAGCTCAAATCGAAAATGGTACTGCCGATATTATTATTGGTACCCATGCTCTAATTAGTAATGATGTCACATATCATAACTTAGGTTTAGTCATTACCGATGAACAACATCGCTTTGGTGTTAACCAAAGAGGCAATTTAAAAAACAAAGGTCTTACTCCAGACATTCTATATATGAGTGCCACTCCTATTCCTAGAACTTATGCTTTGACCTTGTATGGTGATATGGATATATCTAGTATTAGAACCATGCCAAATGGTAGGAAGCCTGTTAAAACCTATGTGAAAACCAATAAAGAAATAAAAGATGTTTTGTATATGATGTTAGACCAAATAAAAAATCATCATCAAATTTATGTTGTAGCTCCTTTAATAGAAGAAAGCGATAAAATTGATTTAGAAAACATTTATCAACTAGAAGAAAAAATGCAAAAAGCCTTTGGTAAAATATGCCATATTGGTATTATGCACGGCAAAATGAGCGACGAAGAAAAACAAAATGTCATGGAACAATTTAAACAAAACAAAATTCAAATACTAATTAGTACTACAGTCATCGAAGTAGGCGTTGATGTACCAGGAGCTACCATGATTGTCATATTTGATAGTTATCGCTTTGGACTTTCCGCTCTTCATCAATTGCGTGGACGAGTAGGGCGTAATAATTTAGAAAGTTACTGCATTTTAATCAGTGATAAAGAAACTAAAAGACTAGACATTTTAACCAAAACCAACGATGGCTTTAAAGTTAGTGAAGAAGACTTTAAACTTCGTGGCGGCGGTGATCTATTTGGAATAAGACAAAGTGGTGATATGAACTTTAAAATTGCTGATATTAAAACCGATTACGATCTCATGCTAAAAGCGAAAGAAGATAGTCAATCATTCTTACAAAGCCCAGAATATAATCAACCAGAATATCAGTATTTCCAAAAACAAATGAACGAATCCACTAATTTAGATTAAATGTGTAAAGTATACAAAAATATTGCAAAACTCATTGACAACCTCCATCAAAACCACTATACTTTTAATGCATAGGTAAAGGTAATCTATGCCGGCTACTTATAAAATAATATGTGAGTAGCTAACCAACCCCCTGAAAAAGAAGCCCAAATAGCTTCTTTTTCATATATTAAGCCCTCGCTTTGTAAAAAATAAAAGTGCGATGACTAAAATTAACCTCATCACTTTCAAAAGAATATACCTTTTTAAAAGAAACAAATAACTTTTAACCGGCAAATAATATAATTAAGGTAGCAAACATCGGATAGTGGTTTACATGAGAAACATAAGGATTTTATGAAGTAGAAACATCTCACCATAGGTAAGTTAATGCCCAATTTATTTTGGAGTTTTATTCTTGAAACGTTTCTTAAAATTTTGTATAATTGAAAATAGGATAATAGTTCATACACAAAATAAGGAGATGCCTATGAAATTCAAAGTTGAACGTGAAGTATTGGATTTAGGATTAAAAATCATTTGTATTACTATTGATAATGTGGATACCAACGTCAAAACCGAAAAATTTTTAAAATTTAAAGAAAACGCCTACAAGGCTTTAACAAAGAAATATAATAACTTTGACATCGAAACAGATTTAATCTTTAGAGGTTTTAATAAACTTCATAAAAAAATAAATATAAAAAGAAAAAGAAATACATCTATTAATGAACTGATTTTAAAAAAATTTCTTAAAGATAATCAACTGCCTTCTGAAAATAAATTAATTGACCTATATAATATTGTTGTATTAGATTCTCGCTTGCCAATATTTATATATGATAAAAACAAAATAACTGGTGATATACATCTTTGCATAACAAAAACTCAAGAACCATATATTACCGCATCAGGAGATCAAAAAGTTACTGCTATTGGTGAATATATATATAAAGATCAAAATCAAATAATCCAAAAATTAGAAACAGATCAAAATCCCAACACCACAATTACCAATGATACGCAAAATATTTTGATAATCATTGAAGGAAATGAAGACACTAGTGCAGAATATTTAATAGAAGTTGCCAGTGAAATCATTGACCTAATAACTACATATTGTGGCGGGAATGCTAATATTATTTATCAGTAATCATTAATCGACAATTATTTTTAAATCAAAACTTTATACTATTATAGATAGTTAAAATAAAGTGTCCAAAAAAAGTAAAGTAGTTGACAAAAACCGTTGTCAACTTAAAAAGGCTATGCTATAATTATTGTTAGAATGGAGGGGGTTTGTAATGGATAAATTACAAATACTTAAAGTCAAAAAGCCCAATGGAGAAGAAGTCGACGCTGAAGTTTTATTATGTTTCGAATTAGAAACAACAGGGAAAAAATATATTTTATATACTTTTAATGAAGTCGATGAAAAAAATATGGAAACCATCCATGCTGCTGTTTTGAATGAAAATGAACAAGGCTACCAATTGGATAAAATACCAGCTGACGAGTGGAAAGAAGTAAAAGAAGTAATGCGTGAAATTATAAGAAACGAGGAGTGAGAGAAATGGATAAAGTTATACCTGCTGAATTAAAAGAAGATAATCAAATAAAAGTTGGTTCAATAAGGGTTAGCGCATTTAGAAAAGTTTATGACAAAGTCTTAAATGGACTAATAAAAACTATTGCCAATATTCCTAATATTAAATATGTCGCTGCTAAAGTTATTGACGAAGCAAATACTAATGAAGTGCCAGATTTAAAGGCTAATCAAACTGCTGGATTTACTGCTATGAATAATGCTAAACAACAAAGTCCAGATCTTTCCATCTTTGATAGCCCATATACAAAAAAAGACACACCACAAGCAGCTAAAATTCAACCAAAAGTTGTTACTAAAGATTCTGTACCAACAATTAAACCAATCAAAACTATAAGTAGCAAAACCGTTGTAGCACCTGCTCAAGAAGCTAAAAAAACTGCCAGCAAAATATCTAAACCAATTAGTTTGAATATAAAACCAAAAACAGAACAACCAAAAGCCACTCCGGCGCCTGCTATAACTAGTGAACCTAAAGAATCTGATGAAGAAATATTAAGAAAATCACGCGATCAGTTTGGAGACCTTATTCCATTTGATATGTATAAAAACTATTATTATTCTTTTGATGCAACTGAAATCTTCAGAAAAAATCAAAATGGTGAAATGATTGATGAAGAAGAATTCAATGCCGAAAGAAAATTGCAAGCTGAAGCTATTCGCAAAATAACTGAAGCTGAAGAAACTGAACGTCAAGCTGAAAAAGATCAATTAAGACAAGAAATTGAAAATCGTAAATTACGTGTTCAGGAAGATAGAGATACTAATGCTAGTCTAAGACAAGAAATAGCTAACCGTGAAGACGAAATTAAAAGACTTAATAAAGAAAATCAAAAAGCTGGATCTCGTTTGACCAAATTAAATGCCGAAAGTAGACAAGCCATTACTAAAATAAATGAAATGAAAACTATTGTCGACAATATTAATGGTAATAAAAATGTCCAAGAAAGATTAAGACAAATGAGTCAAACAGCTAAAAAACAAGCTAAAGAAAGTAATGAAGATTATGCTAAAAAACAAGCTAAAGAAAGTAATGAAGACGATGCTAAAAAAAGAGTCGATGAAATTTATAAAGAATTAGAAAAAGAATTTCAAGAAAATAATCATAAACAAGCAAAAAAAGAACCAGTAAAAGCTCATAAAAGCATTAGTGAAGCAACTACTAAATCTAAAGGCAAAAAAGAAACAGCTAAAATAAAAGTTATTCCACAAACTGATACATCATCATTACTTAACGAACTTTCTGATTTTGATGGCAAAGAACATAAAACTACAAAATCTAAAATAGAAACGCCAATTATCTTAGAATCAACAAACCCAGAATATCCAGGAACATTTACTGTTTCTAATGGCAGAGTAAACCCAAATTGGAAAAATAGTTACCCAGACGAAACTGACAATTTTGCAAACGCAATACATGCCATTAATCAAAGTGATTTATCACCAGAAGAAAAGGCTGCAAAAAGGGAAGAATTATATAACCAATTTGATCAATTTGTAGAGATGACATCTGACACAGAAAAAAAACATTTAAGAAGATAAATGTTTGACGTCAAACATTTTAAGCCCCGAATACTTTTCGGAGCTTTTATTGTAATTTTATAAGCACTATGCTATACTATAGAAGTAGGAGGAGATTAGTTTGGAACAATGGATAGTATGGTTAATTACAGTCATTTTACTCGCCTTAATTGAAATCACTACTATCAATTTAACTACTATCTGGTTTGTTGCCAGTGGTATCATTGCCCTAATATTGTCGTTATTTGTCGATAATTATATTGTACAATTTGGCACATTTGTTATTGTTGGTGTCATATTATTAATTACGACTAAACCGTTTTTAACTAAATTTATTAAACAACACAAAGTTAAAACTAATATTGACCGTATCATTGGCATGACCGGCGTTGTTACTGAACACATTGCCAAAAATAAAGATGGTGAAGTTAAAGTTGATGGAAAAAAATGGACCGCTTATTCTGACGAATCAATCAAAAAAGGCGATTTAGTTAAAGTATTAGAAATAAAAGGGGTAAAAATTAAAGTTGAAAAGATAGGAGAATAATATGTCATTACTTATAGTTATTTTAGTATTAGTATTAGTAATTGTGGTACCAAATATTAAAATTGTACCACAATCTATGTGTTATATCATTGAAAGACTAGGCTCTTATTATACCACCTGGACAAATGGTCTTCACGTTAAAATACCGTTTGTTGATCGCGTTGCCAGCGCCATTAGTTTAAAAGAAAAAGTCAAAGATTTCCCACCACAACCAGTTATTACGAAAGATAATGTTACCATGCAAATAGACACAGTCGTTTATTTTCAAATAACCGATCCCAAATTATATACTTATGGTGTTGAAAATCCAATTAGTGCTATTGAAAACTTAACAGCCACCACCCTTAGAAACATTATCGGTGAACTAGAATTAGACCAAACCTTAACATCTAGAGATATTATCAATTCCAAAATGCGCTCTATCTTAGATGAAGCTACTGATCCATGGGGAATCAAAATTAACCGTGTCGAAGTTAAAAACATACTTCCACCTCACGATATTCAAGAAGCCATGGAAAAACAAATGCGTGCTGAAAGAGAAAGAAGAGAAAAAATTCTTCAAGCCGAAGGTGAAAAGAAATCAAGCGTTTTAATTGCTGAAGGTAATAAAGAAAGTCTTATTTTGCAAGCTGAAGCCGCTAAAGAAGCTCAAATCAAAAAAGCCGAAGGTGAAGCTGAAGCCATATTAAAACGTAGTGAAGCAGAGGCCGCAGCTATTAAAAAATTAAAAGAAGCCGGTGCTGATAAATCAGTTTTAACTTTAAGAAGTTTTGATGCCTTAGCTAAAATGGCAAATGGTCAAGCTACAAAAATAATTGTTCCGTCCAACTTGCAAGATCTAGCCACCTTAGGAACCACAATTTCAGAAATGTTTAAAGATAATAGTAAAAGATAAACTCTTTTGCTTTTTTTTGACATAATTTTAAGCAAATCAACTTTAAAATATAATTGGTGATAAAAATGACTTATAAATATCATATCTATGACGACATAATCAATAATAATTAGTATATTTAAGTAAATTTACCCATAAAATTATATGGGTGATATCATGTTAAATAATCTTCGCACTTATATTTTAGAAGACGAATTTAAAATAACTATTTTTAATAATAAAATAGATATTTTAAACTATATAGAAATCGATCACTTTGACGACACTAAAATAATCGTCAGATATAATAAAGGGCATATAGTAATTAAAGGCGAAAATCTAACTATCTCAAAACTATTAAATGATGAACTTTTAATATTAGGTCAAATCAAAAGCATCAACTTTAATGATTGAAAAACTAATAAGTAAAATATCCTTAAACATCAAAGGAAAAAACATCAATAGGTTCATCAAAAAACTGAGAACAAAAAAAATAGAAATCCTATCAATAAAATATAAAAACAAAAACGAAGCAGATATCATCATCTATAAAAAAGATTATCAAACTATATTAAAAATAAAAAGTATCTATGACATAACTGAACTAGACATTTTTGGCCTAATTAAAATAAAAAGAAAACTCAAACTATCTAAACATCTTATCATCATAACCACAATTTTTTTCGTATTATTTTTAATCACTACCAATATTATCTTTAATGTCGAAGTCATTCACTCAAATAAAGATATAAGAAATATCTTATTAACCGAATTAGAAAAACACGGTATTCAAAAATATCATTTCAAAAAATCCTATAACGAAATAAATCAAATTAAAGAAAAAATTCTAAATAAATATCAAGATAAAATAGAGTGGCTTGAAATCGAAGAAAACGGCACTAAATATACAGTCAGAGTCGAAGAAAGAACTATTCCTAAAAAAGATACTAATAATACACCAAGAAACATTGTCGCCAAAAAAGATGGCGTCTTAAAAAAAGTCATCGCCGAAAAAGGCGATATTGTCAAAGACATGAACGATTATGTCAAAAAAGGCGACTTAATTATTAACGGCGAACTCATCTTTCAAGATAAAGTCAAAGGTAAAGTCAAAGCCGAAGGCAAAGCCTTTGCCGAAGTTTGGTATGTCACTAAAACCACTTATCCAATATTTACTCAAAAAGAAGAAAAAACCGGTAAAACTAAGGAAATATATGCTTTCAAATTTTTAAATCATACCCTAGAACTTACCTTAAATAAATTTAAAACTAAACAAATAGAAGAAAAAGATATTTTAAAACATAGCCTTATTCCATTTAAACTTGTCAAACAAAAACAACATGAAACTAAAGTAACAGACGAAATCCTAACTCCAGAAGAAGCCATATCCAAGGCTAAACAACAAGCTGAAAAACAAATCAAACAAAACCTATCTAAAGAAGAGTACATCATTCGTAGTAAATATTTGAAAAGCACCGTAAAAGAGAGTATAGTAGAAGTAGAAATGTTTTTTGCTGTATACGAAAACATTACTGACTATGCGGAAATTAGGTGATGTCAATGATCAGAAGAAGTTTGCTGGAAATCCTTGGTGAAGTATGGCCAACCATATTGATTAGTAGCGTAATTGCCATCAGCATGCGTACCGTCTATTTAATCAAAAATAAACAAAAAATAGTTTTCTATAAAGAACTTCTAGCCTTAATATTTATAATCTATGTTCTATGTCTTTTCTACGTCGTCACATTCCAAGATGTCGGCTGGTCCAGTTCTAACTTTATCCCATTTAAAGAAATGTTTAGATATAACTTTGGCAGTAACTTATTTATCAAAAACGTCCTGGGGAACATCATCATGTTCTTGCCATATGGCTTTTTCGTATCTTATTATTTAAACCTAAAAAAACCTTACTCCGCTTTTTTACTAATTCTCTTAGTATCAATATCCATCGAGACAACCCAGCTTCTAATCGGTAGAGTCTTCGATATTGATGATATTATCTTAAACATCATCGGTGGTATGCTTGGCTATCTAATCTATAAATTTTTAAACCTCATCAACGACCATCTACCACCAGTATTGAAAAATCCCATTGTTTATAATATAATTATAGTGTTATGTACCATTTTTATGGTCATGTACATGCTTAACTTAATAGAATTAGGAGTATAATCATGAACAATTTTGAAGTATTCAATGAAACCGATGAACAAATTGATTTAGAAGAAGAAAAAAAAATAATCGATTTTGCCTTAAAACATGAAAACCTAACAAACGTCACCTTTAACGTTATTTTCGTAGACAAAGAAACAATTAGAAAGCTAAATAAAGACTACCGTGGAATCGATAGAGAAACCGATGTCATTAGCTTTGCCTTAGAAGATGGTGAGGAAAATATTCCATTTGAATTTGGAAGACTTTTAGGCGATATATATATATGCGTCTCAAAAATGCAAGAACAAGCTAAAGAATATGGGCATAGTGTCACTAGAGAAATGGGCTTTTTAACTGTCCATGGACTTCTACACTTACTAGGTTATGATCACATGACTAAAGAAGAAGAAAAAATAATGTTTCAAAAGCAAAAGGAGATATTAGATGACTACGGTCTCAAGAGATAACCTAAAAAAGAAAGGTCTAAAAAGACTATTTAAAAGTTTCACTTATGCCTTTGATGGTCTAAAATATGCCTTTAAATATGAACAAAATATCTTAGTTCATACCCTAGCTACTATCATAGTCATAATAGCTGGCTTCTTCTTTAAAATATCCTTAACCGAATGGCTAGTACTTGCCTTAATCATTGGCTTAGTTATCGCTACTGAACTAATCAATACTAGTATCGAAGCTACTATCGATCTAATTACTAAAGAAGTGCATCCACTAGCTAAAATTGCTAAAGATACCGCCGCCGCTGCTGTCTTAATATTTGGTTTAACTGCTATAGTAATCGGAGGTATCATCTTCATACCCAAAATCTTAACACTAATAGGAGGATAAAACATGCGTGCAGGATTTGTAAGTTTTGTTGGAAGACCAAACGTTGGAAAATCAACACTCTTAAACCAAATTGTTGGTACTAAAATAGCCATTACTTCAGATAAGCCCCAAACAACTAGAAATATCATCGAAGGAATTTACAACGATGAAGATACCCAAATAGTCTTTGTCGATACACCTGGAATTCATAAACCAACTAATAAACTAGGTCAAATGCTAAATAGGGGAGCTTATTACTCTATAGATGACGTCGATGTTGTCTGTCTATTAATCGATGCGAAAGCTGGACTTGGTAAAGGCGATAAATACATCATCGAAAGACTAAAAGATATAAATAAACCAGTCATTTTAATCATAAATAAAATAGATGGTCTATCAAAAGACGAAATATTCTTAAAAATAAACGAATATAAAGACTTATATGACTTTAAAGAAATAGTTCCAATATCTGCTTTAAAAAATAAAAACATAGATGAATTACTCAAAACAATAAAAAACTATCTTCCAGATAATATCAAATACTTTGATGAAAGCACCAAAACTAATAGAAGTTTGCCCTTTCAAATAGCTGAAATTGTTAGAGAAAAAATCCTTTGGCTCACTAAAGAAGAAGTCCCACACTCTGTAACTTGCCTAACCGAAAAATTAGTTAAAGATAAAGATAAACACATAATAAATGTCGTCATTATCGTCGATAGAGATTCCTTAAAAAAAATCATCATTGGTAAAGGTGGCAGTATGATTAAAAAAATCGGTACTATGGCTAGAAAAGACTTAGAACAACTATTAAACACTAAAGTATACCTCGAACTATATGTCAAAACCATCGATAAATGGCGTGATAAAGAAAAATATCTAAGTGAATTTAAATTTAATGATTTCACTGAATAAAAAATAAACCAAAGCACCAAAATAATAATAGGTGATCAAAATGAATAAACAAGATTTATGGAACTTATTTAGACTAACAGGTAAAATAGAATATTACCTAAAATATAAAGAAAAAGAGGGAAAAGATGAATCTGCAAGAAGTAACAGGGATAATCGTCGGTGAAACAAATTATGGCGAAACCAGTAAAATATTAAATGTCATCACTAAAGAAAAAGGCCTAATTTCCTTAATGGCTAAAGGATGTAAAAACATCAAAAGTCCCTTAAGAAGTGTATCTTCTAAACTCACTTATGGTAAATTTATTATTTATTATAAAGAAAATAAAATATCTACACTAAAAGAAGTCAGTATTTTAGATAACTTCAAAAACCTCAAAAAAGACATCACATCAATTAGTTATGCGGCTTATATGCTAGAACTAAGTGAGGGAGTCATTAAACAAAATAATAATCCCAAAATATTTGACCTCTTAATTCAAAGTTTAAAAAAAATAAATACCGGCTTTGACCCATTAGTCATCATGAACATCCTAGAGCTCAAATATCTAGATTATTTAGGTGTCATGCCCATCATCGATTCATGTGCTATGTGCGGGAAAAAAACTGGCATTGTCACCCTTTCAAGTTACCGTGGTGGCTACGTCTGTAAAGATTGCTATACTAATGAAAAACTAGTTTCAGATAAAACAATCAAACTAATTAGAATGTTTTATTATGTAGATATTAATAAAATAACTAAACTAGATATTAGTCAAAAATCTAAAACCGAAATTAATATGTTCTTAGATGACTATTATACTAGATATACCGGTTTGTACTTAAAAAGTAAAAATTTTATCAAAAATTTACAAAAAATCACAAATTAACTTGACTAAATCATAATAAAAACATAAAATTAAAATATATATTGAAAGGCGATGACGGGCTTGGAAACCTCGAGTCATATATTAAAGAGAGATTCTTCTAGAATAAATAAGGTGGAACCGCGGTAATACCGTCCTTATATATTGCTAGGAGTTTTTTTAATTAGGAGGTAATTATGGAAAAATTAACAATGGACAAATTAGTAAGTATTTGTAAACAATATGGTTTCATATTTCAAGGTAGTGAAATTTATGGAGGACTTGCAAACACTTGGGATTACGGACCACTTGGAGTAGAACTTAAAAACAATTTAAAAAAAGCTTGGTGGAAGAAATTTATAGGGGAAAGTAAACATAGCTATGGCGTTGATGCCGCCATTTTAATGAATCCAAAAGTGTGGGAAGCATCAGGCCACGTTCAAAACTTCTCAGATCCACTAATCGATTGTAAAGAATGTAAAGCAAGACAAAGAGCTGATAAATTAATCGAAGAATATAACCCTGAAATCGATGGGGACTCTATGAATGATGAAGAATTATATAATTATATCATCGAGCATAACATCAAATGTCCAAAATGTGGTAAATCAAACTGGACCAAAATTAGACAGTTTAACTTACTTTTTGAAACAAGTAGAGGAGTTATTAAAGATGACTCATCTAAAGTATATTTAAGAGGTGAAACAGCCCAAGGAGAGTTTGTCAACTTCTTAAATGTTCAAAAATCAATGCGAGCTAAACTACCATTTGGAATTGGTCAAATAGGTAAAGCCTTTAGAAATGAAATCACTCCAGGAAATTTTACCTTTAGAACCGTTGAATTTGAACAGATGGAACACCAACTTTTCTGTAAAGACGAAGATTCAATGAATTTTTATGAAAACTATAAACAAAAAGCTTGGGATTTCTTAATTAATTTAGGTATCAAAAAAGATGATATTAGATTTAAAGACCATGAAAAATTAGTTTTCTACTGTAAAGCCGCTTGTGATATTCAGTATAGATTTCCATTTGGCTTTGATGAACTTTGGGGAACACATCATAGAGGGACATATGATTTATCTAGACATGAAGAATATTCGGGTAATTCAATGCGCTATCTTGACCCAGATACTAATGAAAAAATATTACCAACTGTCGTTGAATCAAGTGTTGGAGCAGACCGCCTTGCTTTAGCCATCTTATGTAATGCTTATGAAAATCAAACACTAGAAGACGGTACCACTAGAGAAGTAATGCATTTTCATCCATTCTTAGCCCCTTATAAAGCCGCAGTTCTACCACTTGTCAAAAAACATCATAAAGAAAAAGCCGAAGAAGTATACGATATGCTTTCCAAAGACTTTATGATAACATATGATGAAACAGGTAATATTGGTAAAAGATACAGAAGACAAGATGTAGCTGGAACTCCATTTTGTATAACAATAGATGATGAAACAATTAATAATGGCACTGTAACAGTAAGAGATAGAGACACCATGAAACAAGATGTCATAAAAATAAAGCAGTTAAAAAATTACTTAAACGAAAAAATCAAATTTTAATAATTATTCAATATTAGAAAGGAAGAATGCTTGTGAGAAAAATTACATTATCCCAAAATGATTTTATAAAAGCAATATTTACTAATATAAGTGCATATGAAATTTTCGGGTTATTAAGTTTAAACACATCCATAAGTAATATTTCTATAATAATATTGAATAAAAATTTAACATACTTAACTGAAAACGATTCTGGTGAAAGTGGGGCCGCAGTATTCACAATTATTGGACAAAATAAACATTTAAAAAGTGAAAATAACAAACATCAAAAAGGTATTGGTGAAATCCCAAAAAAAGAATTATCTAAAGTTACAACTTTAAAAAATGAAAGCCAAAAAGAAAATATAAATCAAAAGAAAAAAATAGAGATTAAACCTTCAAAAGAACATGAAACTAGTCGCATCTCAGAGCAAAAAAAACTATTTACTAAAGTTATTACTATAACCCCATATATCAGTCCTAAACACAAAATGATTATGGGAGAAATGAAAAAAAATCAAATAAATAAGCTAAAACAGTCAAAGGAAAAAGAAAAACATTCAAAAGCGGTAGCTAAAACAGTAAATCCCACTATGAAAAAGAATAAAATAATTAAAATAAATAAACCGGCTGTTACATATATTTCAAAAACAGAAAAGGCAAAAGAAAATACTAATAAAGTTACCAATAATCAAAAAACAAGTCAGCTAAAACCAAAACAAACAGGATATAGCCTTCAAAAGAAAAATTCACCAGGGTTAGTCGCCTTATTTAGCGCTACTATCGCATCAGTCATATTTAGTATTGGACTTGCTGGAATAATTGGCCATAAAAAATCATTTCCAAGTGTATTAGCTATCTCATCCCTTGCTATTATAGGTCTTGGAACGCTTGCTAATAAAAAAACACATAACAAAAGGCTTGTAAAAAAATAAAAGATATATCAAAACCAAATGATATATCTTTTAAATGCTCAAATATTCATCTATTGCTAAAGCAATTCCTTTCGCATACCCATTTGAATTATCTAAAATATTTTCAAGCTCTTTAACATTATCAATATAACCAAGTTCTAATAAATATCCTTCAGCAGTATTATTAGAATTATAATAAGGATTTTCGTCATATTTAGTATTACTTCCATCCACATAAGCGTGGGTCGCAATACCTCCAACTTCTCTAATCATATAATAGTAAGGTGTTATACCATCATCTGAAAATCTTTGATAAATTCCATCTTCAACCTTAAATTCTTCTTTAGTAGAAGTAGAAGTTTTTCCATATTCGCATACCTTTTCAACAAATAATTTAGCTAAATCAAACTTACTATCCCCAGCCACATAAACCTCTAAACCATGAGTAGATGACATACCACCAGGCACATTAGTTGAATTGTGATGAAGAGCTATATTAAATTTAGATTTTGTCGCATTAGCTGTCGTTCCACTACCCATTTTTCCATAAGTAGGTACTGTATCATCTTTACTATCCCTAGTTAATTTAACTTTATACCCTAAATTTTCTAGTTCGCCCTTTAAAGCCTTAGAAACCGTAAAATTAATATCAGATTCTTTATAAGCTTTACTTCTCGAACATTCTTCCAAACTATTAGGAACATCTCCATTCGCACACACAATCATACCCGCATCATTCCCATCATGCCCAGGATCAATTGTAATATCATAAACATCTTTAGGTAACTTAGTATTTTTAATATTAAATCCTAAAACCTCATTACCTTGATACTTATCCCAGTTAATATCAATAACCTTATTACTGTCATTCTTTGTCAAAGTATAGTATGTTAAATCACTATACTCAGTTTTATTAATAAGAGGAAAATATACATCCTTACCATCCTTATTATTAACCTTAATCAAAAAATAATAAGTACCATTATCTAAACCTTCCAAATTAATTCCATCATTTATATAATCACTCGTTTTAAATGTGTACTTGCTATTTTCATTTTCTAAATTCCATGAAATAACCTTTTCTTTAGATGCGTTTGCTAAAACAAGCTTAGGATTACTAAAACCATCATCTAATTCAAAATCACCTTCAAAATTCATATGAATACCATAAATATCATAATAAGTAATATTTCCACTAATTGTATAATTAATTTTACTTAAAAAAGCTTCTTTATTTAAAAACATATAACCTATGATAATCACACAAATTATGATTAAAATAAACGTAAATATTAAAAATTTCCTTCTTGTCCTTTTTTCCTTTCTTTTTACCATAAATCATACATCCTTTAAAACAATTTTACCTAAAAAAAGAAATAAAGTGTAGTTTAAAATCAAATTTTATCTAAAAAAATAGTATTTAATGGTTTACTTTACACAAAATAACAAAAGAAAAACAAAAACCATTTTCTTTTTCCCAATTCTATGATAAAATTATCTATAGCAAAGTATTAAAACTAAGGAGGATAAATATGGGTTTGATAAAAAAAATCATTGGTGAAGAAGAAGATGTCTTTTCCGCACCATCAAATGATCAATACTATGATTTAAAAGCTGAAGAAGCTTTAACTGAAGAGGGCGGCGCTAAAATGATTTTATTAGAGCCGAGAGCTTACTCTGAATCACAACAAATCGCTGACCATCTAAAGAAAAGAAATACAGTAGTTGTGAATTTAAAAAGAGTAACCCCTGAACAAGCAAAAAGAATTGTTGATTTCTTAAGTGGAACTATTTATGCAATAGGTGGGGACTTGCAAAAAATAGGTGGCGGAATTTTCCTATGTACGCCGAATAATGTTAGTGTTCAAGGTAAAATAACTAATGATACTGAAGGAAAAGGTATTCACGATAATAACAATATAGATATAGAGTGGTAAAAAAAATGGGCGAAAGCGCCGAGGTGAGGTTGAATTTATGGAAAAATTTACAAGAGTCATGAGAGGTTATGACCCTGATGAAGTTAATAACTTCTTAGATCAAGTTATTAGAAGGGTCGAAAAAATGATAGCTGATATTGATAAAAAAAATAAACTGATAGAAAATCAAAATGAAGAAATAAAAAATCTTAAAGCTAGTATTGAACAGACAAGCGCCATGAAAGAAAAGCTTGAACAATACGAAAGAATGGAAAACACTCTAAATAGAGCTATCATGATGGCTCAAAAAACATCTGACCAATTAAAAATATCTGCTCACCGTGAAAGCGAAATAATCTTAGATGACGCCAAAAAAAACGCTAGCCGAATCGTTAATGACGCCCTAATTAAAGCCGAAAAAATAGAAAATGATGCTGAAACCATGAAGCGCAATATCAATGTTTTAAAACGTAGACTTAAAAATATTATTGAATCGCAGCTTGAAATAATCGACGATATTGATGATTTAGAACTATAAACTTTTCCATTAAAAATTTTTAATAAAAGTAATCGTCCTAAGACAAGGGCGATTTTATATTAATAAAAAGTATATCCAACAAACTAAAAAACCAAATAAAATTTGGCCTTTGTTCTTGATATTATTGCCCAAAATGTAAATGATATGCTATAATTATGAGTAGGTGACAAAAATGTTTAATTATAAAAACACTAATATAAATTATATAAGGTACGGTAATATAAATAGTCAGACAGTTGTCCTATTACACGGTTGGGGACAAAATATCGAAATGATGAAACCAGTAGGCGATAATTTAACTGACTATGACGTTATCATCATTGACTTTCCTGGTCATGGTAAAAGTGAAGAACCTAAAGAAATATGGGACTTAATAGACTTCACAAATATGATTCATGAATTACTAAAAAGTTTAAATATTGATAACCCAATTTTAATTGGTCATTCTTTTGGTGGGAAAATAAGCTTACTTTATGCCAGCATGTATCAAACAAAAAAATTAATTTTATTTGGTAGCCCGTTTAAAGTAAAGAAAAACCCTAATAGTTTAAAAATTAAAACCTTAAAAAAATTAAAACAAATTCCAGGGTTAAATAAACTTGCCGAAACTATGAAAAAGCATATAGGCTCTACAGATTATCGAAACGCTAGTCCAATGATGAGAAATATATTAGTTAAGCACGTAAATACCGACATAACTGAAAACGTCAAAAAAATAAAATGTCCAACAATCATCATATGGGGTACCAATGACATCGCTGTACCTATAGAAGATGCTTACGAACTAGAAACCTTAATTAATGACTCAGCTGTTATTCCATATGAAGGATGTACTCATTATGCATATTTAGAAAGGATAAACCAAACCGTTTCCATAATAAGAAATTTTATAAAGGAGAAGTAACATGACAAAAGAATTTTTAATATCTTCGGTTATATATTTTGTATACATTTTCTTTAGAAGTGAAGACTCTATGCACATGCTTCAACAAAATAAATATAACCGAAAAAAAACCTATTTAAAATGGTTGAATAAAAATAAAACTAAAGCCTTTAAAAATCTTAGTATTATCTTTATATTACTATCCATATTTATTTTTATTGATAATACCTTTTTACTAATGTTATGCTTTAATTTTATATATCTATTTTTAATAGCAAATTTATTATTAGAAAGAAAACAATCACAAAATAAATTGCCACTTAAATATACAGCTAGAGTTAAACGTTTAACCTTTACTAACATATTAGTAGTATTAATACCAATAATTGTTATGTCCTTATTTGTAAATAAAAGTAATTTAGTTTATTGTTATTTAATTTTAGGATTATTTGCTTACTTGAATAATCTGTATATTTTACTAGCTCTTTTAATAAATACTCCAGTCGAAAGCTTAGTTGGTTTTTATTTCAAAAATAAAGCCATTCATAAAATAAAAAGTATGAAAACATTAAAAGTCATAGGCATCACTGGAAGTTATGGTAAAACCAGTAGTAAAAATATTTTAAATGACATTTTAAATATTAAATATAACTCCTTGCCAACTCCCAAAAATTTCAATACCCCATTTGGCTTAATGATTACCATAAATAATTACTTAGATAAATTCACGGATGTCTTCATTGCCGAAATGGGTGCTTGTCAAAGTGGTGACATTAAAGAACTTTGCAACTTAGTTCATCCAAAATACGGTATCATTACTAAAATAGGAGTTGCTCATCTTGCCACCTTTGGCAGTAGAGAAAACATTCAAAAAACCAAATTTGAATTAATAGAATCATTGCCAAGTGATGGCCTCGGTATTTTAAACGGTGATGATGAATGGCAAAGAAACTATAAAATAAAAAATAATTGTAAAATCAAATGGATTGGTATTGATAGTGAAGATGTCGATGTTAGAGCCACAAATATTAAATTAAGTCCAAATGGAACAAAATTTGACTGTTACTTTAAAGATAGTAATAAACCATATCAGTTTGAAACAAAATTATTAGGTTATGCTAATGTCTATAATATTCTAGCCGGTATTGCTTTAGGGCGTGAATTTGGTATGACAATAGAACAACTAAAGGCTGGCGTTGCTAAAGTTAAAGCTGTCGAACATCGTTTAGAGCTAAAAAAAATCGGTAATATAAATATCATAGATGATGCCTATAACTCTAATCCAACTGGAGCTAAAATGGCCTTAGATGTTCTAAAAATGATGCCAGGAAAACATATAGTTGTAACTCCAGGTATGATTGAACTAGGCGATGAAGAATATAAAAAAAATAAAGAGTTCGGTACCCAAATAGCTGAAAGCACCGACGAAGTAATTTTAGTTGGAGCAGAAAAAACTAAACCAATACTAGAAGGCTTAAAAGAGAAAAATTTTGATGAAAGTAAAATTCATATCATAAATGATGTGTTAAAAGCCTTTCCATTAATTCAAACATTAAAAGAAAATGAAACCTACGTTCTTTTAGAAAATGATTTACCAGATATATTTAACGAAAAATAAAGGAGTGATTTATAATGATTAAAATTGGAGTATTCTTTGGTGGCGATTCAGTAGAGCACGAAGTAAGTATTATCTCAGCTCTCCAAGCCATGGAAAATATTGATGAAGAAAAATATGAAATTATACCTATTTATATTAGTAAAGACCGTCATTTTTATACAGGCAATGCCTTAAGAGATATGGAAACATTCAAATACTTTGATAGTATGAAAAAATATGTCAAAGAAATAACCATATGTCGTAAAGGAAATGACATTGTTTTGCAAAAAATCAAAGGTTTATTTGGCAGAAACGTTAATACCATTGATGTCGCTTTTCCAATTGTTCATGGAAAAGGTGTTGAAGATGGATCTTTAGCTGGCTATCTCGAAACATTAGACCTTCCAGTAGTTGGGCCTTCAGTCTTAGGAGCTGCTTTAGGTCAAGACAAAGCTGTTTTAAAACAAGTTTTAGAAGCTAATAATATAAAAACACCAAAATACGTATGGTTTTATGATTATGAATATAACATGAATAAAGAAAATATCATAAATCAAATAGAAAAACTAGGATATCCAGTAATTGTTAAACCAGCTAACCTAGGCAGTACTATTGGTATTGGTGTGGCTCATAATAAAGATGAATTAGAAACAAAAATAGAAGAAGCCACCGAATATGAAAGAAAAATAGTTGTCGAAGAAATGATTCCAAATCTACAAGAATTAAACTGTGCAGTTTGTGGTAACTATGAATATTCTGAAACAAGTTTCATAGCTGAAATGAAAATGAAACATGAACTTTTAACTTTTGAAGATAAATACCTAGGTGGCGCAAAAGGTAAAGGTCTAAAAGGTTCAGTTAAAACTCCAAATTCAATGTCAAATAGTGAATTTGAAGTACCTGCCAATATTTCAGAAGAAATAGAAAAGAAAATATATGAAATATCAAAGAAAGTATTTAGAATACTAAACCTAAAAGGTGTTTGTCGTATAGACTTTTTAGTTAATAGAAAAACTAAAGAAATATACGTTAACGAACCAAACACTATTCCAGGTTCACTTGCCTTTTATTTATATACTCCAAAAGGCAAAGACTATAAAACATTGACCGATGAATTAATTAAATCAGCAATCAAAGACTATAAAAATGAAAAAAGAAAAACCTCTAGTTTTACATCAAGTATTTTAAGTGAATATAATGGTGGTGGAATAAAAAAAGGAGTTAAATAATGCTCTTTATCACTTATGATAAATTAAATAAATACTTATATGAATTAACCCATAATAACTATAAAAACAAAGTAACAAAACATCCTGCCATTGCATTTTCACCATGTGGCTTTCCTATAGAGCATTACTCAATTGGTCATGGTCATAAGCATTTAGTTGTTATTGCTGGCACGCATGGCACAGAAATAATTGGTATTGACTTTGTTTTAAAATGAATGAAGCCTATTGCCCAAGGTACCGGAATATATAAAGACTTTGCTCAAAATGAAATCACCATTGATTTTATTCCTTGTCAAAATCCTGAAAGTTTTATCATCGTAACCGAATCTCTAAAGCAATATATAAATGAACAAAACTTTCAAAAAATATCATATGAATATTATTTAAATTATCGTAAAGATGATATTATCTACACTAAAGTTAATGAATTTTTTAAATCATTAACTCAAGATAAAAAAGTTATAAATAATTTTTGGGATGAATTTAGACAAAAAAACATTTCTTCAAGTGATTTAAAACAATTTTTAAATAATTATCAAAAACTTATAAATGATAAAATTAATTCAAAACAAAACAAAGATAAAATAAGGAGATGTATTTTATGGATTATAAAGACACATTATTAATGCCAAAAACAGAATTTAAAATGCGTGGTAATTTAGCTGAAAATGAAGTTAAACAGCGTGAAGAGTGGAATGAAATGGAT
>CALVRX010000008.1 GCA_944358815.1 uncultured Bacilli bacterium
TTACAAGTCAGTTGCTCTACCAGTTGAGCTATTCCGGCAAAAAAAATGGTGGGCGCTATAGGACTCGAACCTATGACCCCCTGCTTGTAAGGCAGGTGCTCTAACCAACTGAGCTAAGCGCCCGAATAACTCCTTAGACATCTATGATTATATTATTTATATGATTATTTGTCAATACTATTTGCAGCATTTTTTGTTTTTTTTATTTGTTGGTCAATCCAAAATGGCAATTTTTGCTTTAAAGTGTGAAATCCATGAGGTGTTTCAATGATTTTTCTTCTTTTGGGTTTGCCATTAATTTTATAATTGATATTCTTAATACTTAATTTAAGGTGTGCTTCTTCTTCATCAACATCTAAAATTTCTACATAAATATGGTCACCAACATTTACAAAATCGTGAATGTCTTTGACAAATCCTTTTGATATTTCAGATATATGAATTAAACCTGTATAATATTCATCAAATGACATAAATGCGCCATATGGTTCTATGCAGGTTACTGTGCCTTGAACTATTTTTCCTTTCGTATATTTTGTCATGAATAACACCTCTTTTTTTATTATAACACATTTTTATATAAAGAAAAAGTTTACCTTTTAATTTATTTGATATATAATTATTTTGGTGATTTAAATGGACGATGAAGAAAAAATTAGGGATATTATTAATAAACTCAGACCTTTTTTAATTGGTGATGGTGGAGATATAGAATTTGTTAAATACGAAGATAATATTGTATATATAAAAATGCTTGGGGCTTGTGCGGGATGTTCTTTAATCGATTATACTTTAAAAGATGGTATAGAACAAGCAATAAAAGATGAAGTTCCAGAGGTAAAAGAAGTTAGAAATATATCATAGTTATTCAAGCCAATCTATCGTTTCGATAGGAATAAAGGTTTTATAATAATGATATATTTTTTTTAATAGTTGTTCATATTCTTCAGTTTTAGTGATGATTTTTTTTATTTCTTGTTCATTTTTACGATTTGTAATTATTTCTTCATATAAGTCAAAATAATAGGTAGGATATATTAATCTAGCAAGTAATAGTAAATATTCTGAGATGCTTAATTTTGCATTATTTAAATAATAGATTAATTCTGGTTCTATGTTTTCATTGTTAAAAAATTTATTTTTTAAATATTCAGCAATATCTCTCACTTGAAAATCAATGGTTAAATTTAAAGGATTATATAGATCAAATTGTTTGTCTGTTTTTTTTAATCTTTTATGAGCATATATAAGTGGCAAATTAGATGTATTAATTGTATTTACTAGTTGAATAGCAGTCTCTCCTAAACCTATATAATAGCTAAAACTTTCTCTTAATAGTGGATGATTTTGACCTAACATACTAATTTGATATTCCAAATAATCGTTTTTTTCTGACCATAATATACCCCAATTGGGTGTTTGCTTATAATCTAGGGCTATTGTGCTTGAAAAGTAGATAATATCATTTAAATTGATTTTATTTTGATAGTATATTGTTATCATTAGAATATATGGTTCATTATTAATATAGGTAATAATTTGATTTTGATTATTTAAAACAATAGGATGAACATAAAGGTGCTTATTTAAAAGCTGAATTGTTATATTATATATTTTGGCAGCATCTTTGGGATTATCTAAATATTTTACTATAAAATATCTAGTGGTATTTATGAAAAAATAATATCCTTTATCGGTTTGGTGGATGTTATCAGGATACAAATTGTAGTAATAATTAATGGCATTTTTCATAAGCTACACCTCATTTAAGTTTATGATATTATTTTTTAGACAATTACTGTTATTTGGGTTTTTGCTATGTACTTACTTTAGTGTTTTGAATATGTTATATTGAGACTAAAGAAGGGGTGGATTATATGTGTAATAATTCAAATGATAGTTCATGTATTGCAGAAATACTTACCGTTATTAATATTTTACAGCAAAATGCCGAATGTTCTGATACTTGTTTGGATACTTGTGATCGTGGTTTCTTAGGAAATACTGTTTCTACTTTTAGACTTAATACCAGACCAGTTATGCTTTATACATGCTCTGGTAATGGTACTCCATGGAGCATGCCTACAACTAAAGAAAATATTGATTGTTCAGCTGTAGGAGCTACATGTTCTAATGTGTTTAGAGTGGAAAAAGTAGATGGGGAGTGTGCAACATTCAGAGTTTTAGCAACTAATACTGATCCAACGACGTCAGCAACTATTCCTTATGTAGCTACTAATTCATTTTTTACAATGAATTTAGACTGTGTATGTGCTTTAAAATGTTTAAACGATACAACTGTCGAAGGAGTTTAAGAAAGCTTAGGCTTTCTTTTTTTATAGTGTTACACTTATTATGATAATTTATCTATAAAATAATAAAATGAATTTTGTTATTTTAATGTAAGATGGTTCCCTTACTTTATAAAAATCTAATATTGATCAAATTATACAGCCTATTTATATAAAATTGGGGATACAAAAAACACTCTAGAAGAGTGTTAGTTAAAGTAATTTATTTTCATACTTTGTTTAACTTCTTTAATGGTTTGACTGGCTACTTGTCTAGCTTTATTAGTACCATCTTTTAAAATTTGATCAACAATTTCTGGATGTTTTTCATAGTATTTTCTTTTTTCACTAATTGGTTTTAAAAATTCTATCATTTTAGTAATTAATTCTTTTTTGCAAGCAACACAACCTCTTTTGCCAGCTTTACATTCTGAACATACTGTTTTGATATTATCATTACCAATTAATTTATGATAATAATAAACCATGCAAATGTCTGGATTAGCAGGATCATCTATTTTAATTTTTTCTGGATCAGTAACGGCACCCATAATTTTCTTTTTTATGGTTGCTTCATCATCTGCTAGAAAAATAGCATTACCTAAACTTTTACCCATTTTTTCGTTACCATCTAAGCCTTTAATTCTTGATGAATTGCTTAAATAGGCTTCTGGTTCAATTAGAGTTTTTCCATAAATATTATTAAATTTATGGACGATTTCACGACATTGTTCTAAAAGTGGTAATTGGTCTTCTCCAACTGGAACTAATTTACCTTTAAATGCTGTTATATCAGCTGCTTGAGATACAGGATAGCCTAAAAAACCATAAGTAATGCTTTCACCAGATTCACCAAATAATTCCTTTTTTTGTTTGATTTCTGTTTTAACAGTTGGATTTCTTTCTAATCTAGCAATTGTGACTAAATTGGAATAGAAAACTGTTAATTCAGCAATTTCTGGAATCATTGATTGAATAAAGAGTGTGGCTTTGTTTGGATCAATACCAATGGACAATAAATCAATAGCAAGAGCTTTAACACTGTTCCTGACTTTCTCAGGATTATTAAAATTATCTGTTAGAGCTTGGACATCGGCAATTTCAATATAAGTATCAAATTTTTCTTGTAGTTTAATCCAATTTTGGCAAGCTCCAAAATAATGTCCGAGATGTAAATGACCTGTTGGTCTTATACCAGTTAAAATTGTTTGTTTTTGCATTTTTATCACCTGTGATTATTATACTATATTCTATTTTTTTTGTAAAAACCTCGTTTCAATTTTATTTAAGAAACGGGGCTCATATCAATTTTACTTAATTTTAATGATGGTCTTGATCATAACTGAGAATTTCACCAGATTTAGCATCTATTTCATAATTGTATTCTATATGATTATAAATAAATTCAATATCATATATAAGGCGTCCATTATCGTGGTCTTGTTTAGCTTCAATAAAGTTAACATTATTTGTATTTATGTTAGCATTTTGTAAAGCTATTTCTTTAGCCTTATCAATTGTAATTGTTTGGGTGTTTTGATTGTTATTTTGATTATTGGTTTGGTTATTTGTATTAGTATTTTGATTATTTGAATTATTATTTTGAACAGTGTTTAATTTAAAATTATTATAGATTACTCGTCCATTTTTAGCGTCAATTTTATATTCATATTCGATATTATTATAATAAAATTCTACTTCATAAGTGTTTTTTTCGGTTTCTAAATCAATATTTTCAAAATAAATATCTCGACTATTAACACCGGTGTCATCGATTATGATTTGTTTTATTTCATCTTGGCTTAAGTAAGTAACTTTTATATAGATAAAAATGCCAAGAATTATTAATAAAATTATACCAATAACGCTTGCTATAATTATAATTGGTTTTTTCATTATATCCCTCCTATTTTATTTTAACATAATTTGATAAAGTTTAATAGGTTATTTGTGGCCTTTTTATGGTATTAATGTATAATGCGACTAAAAATTCATTAGTAAAAGGTAAAATATATTTATAGGATATTTTGTCTTCAGTAATTTGATTATAAAAGTATTTAACAATTTTTCTTTTGTCTAAAATGTTATTAATATTTTGGGTTTTAATTTTATGTGCAATTTTATCTAGTTCAATTGTTTCGGTATTAGACAATGCGTTTAAAAGTCCTCTATTATAACTTTTAATATTATAGATATTTGATTCATCAAAATGGAAGATTTTACCGGCTTGTTCAACAATATTATTAAAATTATTATATAATATTTTACTATTTAATATATCTTTAAAAATTTCTGATTTAAAAATTTGGTTTAAAATTTTACTATTGCTTTTAAATAAATTATTTAATTTTGTTTCATAATTATTAATATATTTATTATAGTTTTTAATTAAATCATATTTCCTAAAGGTAAAAATATTTCCTTCTAATTTACCAAAGGTTTTCATAGTGTCGTTATAACCTAGCTTTATGGATTTTTTAGCTTGGTTTTTATCAAAGACTAAAAATGAACCAATTTTATTACGTGGTGTGATATAGATAATATCTACTGATTTATCTTTAATTGTTTTTTTACGTCCAATAGCTCTTAAATCTACTGCAATTATTTCAGTGGCTCCCATGTCGATAGCAAGATTAATTGGAAGGTTGTCATAATATCCACCATCAATATATAATTCATTATCGATTAAATATGGTTTAAAGGCAGGGAAACAAGAAGCAGAAGCTAAAACATAATTTTTAATATTATGTGGTGTAAGTTCTTTTTTTGTTTTAATTACTGGTTTGTTTTTACTAATATTGTATGTAATTAAGCCATAATCTATAGATGATGAAAAAAATTTTGTGGGTTTAAAATAATCATCAAACATATTTTGCATTTTATAGATATCTAGTCCACCTTCATTAATGAAGTTTTTGGCATATTCAATATAAATTTTATGTAGTTTATCATTTTCTAAAGCGGTAAATTCATCTTCATCATAAATTGTTTGGAAGCTAATATGTTTCCACAGTTTTAATGCGCCTTTTAAGTCTTTTTGAGTGATAAACATACCATTAATAGCGCCTATAGATGTTCCTGTAACAATATCGGGTTTTTTATTTAGTTTTTTTAAGGCTTTATACACACCTATTTCATAAGCGCCTTTGGCTCCGCCACCTGAAAGTACTAGTCCTAATTTTTCCACAATATCTCCTCCGATTTTATTATACTATAAAGTTGACAGTTTGACTAATTGATGCCCTCTAGACTTTAAATTATAAATAAGGTAAAATATTAGTTAAAGGAGTTTGTTATGTCAGAAGTTATTTATCGCTTTATTGTATTATGTGCATTATTTTTAATCTATTCTTTTATTGGATGGTTAATAGAGGTTATATATACTTTTATTACTGAAAAAAAATTTATTAATCGTGGTTTCTTAATTGGTCCTTTAGTACCTATTTGGGGTACTGGTGCGATATTAATTACATTGATTTTAAAACCTGATGACAGTTTATTTAATACTGCTATTTCTTCAGCTTTTATCGGAACTTTTTTAGAATATGTAGTGAATTATGTGATGGAAAAGTTATTTAAAGTAAGATGGTGGGATTATTCACAACTTCCTTTTAATATAAATGGAAGGGTTTGGCTTGGTTCTTCGTGTTTTTTCGGATTAGGTGGTATTTTAATTGTTCAAATAATTAATCCAATATTTTTTAATATTTTTACGATGTTTGATAGATATGTATTTTGTGTTATTATTATTCTTTTACTTTTACTAGCTTTAATTGATTTTTGTATTTCCTTCAATATTATCAATAAACTTAAAATATCGGTTGATTCAGTGCGTAAAGATTATACAGAAGAGATTTCTAAGAAAGTTAAATCAGTACTTATGAGTAAATCTGTATGGTTTAGCAGATTATTAAAAGCCTTTCCAAATATTAAAATATCCTTTAAAGTTAAAAAGTAGGATTTATATGTCCTACTTTTTATATACACCAAAAGATATATCATCATTAAATTCGAGTTCAGTATTGGTAATTATTTTTCTACTACCATAATTGTTATAATAATAGAAAGTATTACCATTTTGATAATAAATTGTATCATCCAAATAAATAATGCTATTTAAATTAGTTGTTGCAAACAAGTATGTAGTTAATTTTTTATTTTTGGTATCAGCGCGATATACATTATAATGATCATTTTCTAAACGATAAAGATAGTAATAGTTACCTACTTTATCTACTTTCTCATAACCCGTTACATCATTTGTGTAATAATTATTAAACATTTTTCCATTAATTGCATCCATCAGGCTCATGCTTTCCCATTTACCATTATATGTTTGAAGATGGTCTTTATCATGGAATTCATCGACGCTTTCATCTTCTATACTAATTTTATATTGTTTACTGTTTTCTCTATCAAATAGATAAATATCGGTTCCAATTGCACCTTCAATATAAGAGTCAAAAGAAATATCATCATAACTTCTAATATCTATTTGTTTACCATTTATAATATTGATAACATGGAATATTTTAAAGTTATAAGTTTGTGTGTAATCAGCAACAATATAGTATTTGTCGGTGAAAAAACTGATCGGTTTTTTATAAACATCAGTGTCAAATATTTTTACATTGCTTTCGTTGCCATTGAAGATATTTAATCCTTTATAGTTTTCCATGGCAATATAGTGATTTTCTAAAAAGTTATCTTTATATATTGTTTGGGTATTAGAAACTTTTATAGGTGATGCTGTATCTTTATAGTTGTTTCTATCATATCCGTATTTTTTTAGGGTATTTAAAAATTTATTTATTTTGTTATTTTTTAAATCATGGGCATATATGATATTATTATTTTGAAGACACATAACATCAGTTAAAATAGAGTTATTTTTGAAGATTGGTAAAATACATTGATAACCATCAATTTCCTTATATTCAATTTTATTAATAATTTTTTCGGCTTTATTATAATTTTGGTTTATTTGGAAATTTATTTTAAAGTTTTCATGACTTAAAGAGAAGTAATAATTATTATTATCTTTAGTATTTAATATTTCTTTTATTTTAAAATTACCAACATTATAAGTGATATTATGTCCAGTATCAAATAAGAAAAGCAAAAATTTTAAAATTAAAAAAAGAGCTGTAAAAAATATAAGGGTTTTTAATAGGTACTTCATACGGCTTTTCCTCCTATTTACAATTATAAAACATTGATAGTATTTTGTCTATAAAAAAACGGAGGTTCTAATTTTCTCCGTTTTTGGATATATCTTTTAATTCTTCTTTCAGTTTATGATGCTCCTCGTCAGTTAATTCACTTTCATACTGTCTTTTTTCTTGCATCATATATTTAGATAATACAGTTTCTATTTCTCTCAAAGCTGATTTAGAAATGAAGGTTAAGTTGACTGTTTCTTTAACTGTGTCAATGACTACTCTACCCCAAAATAGTCCCATTTTAATGGTTAAATCGTTAAACATATCTGGTGTGATGGTATAATAAAAGTAACCAAATAGCAAGCGTTTTTGAGCTAGTAAAATACGTTTATCAGTAACGACAATGGCATAAGTAGAAGTTATATTAAAAACACTTGGAAGTTTTTGAGCAGCAAAAGCATATAATACTTCTTCATCGTCATTGATATGTTCAGCAGCTACTTTACAGTGAGCTTTGAGTCTCCAAGCTATTGTGGTTGGAAACCGTTTTTTAAAGTCTTTTACTTTTTTATAGATAGTATCAGTCATATTTATTACACTCTTTTCTATTTTTTTACACTGTCAATTGTAACTTGTTCAAAACGATATTTTTGTTTAATATCAGGATATTTCTGATGATCGACCTCACTTAAAAACATATTTAAAGGTCTTATCCATAGTTCATTATTACCGTATAAAGCTCTATAAACGACATACTCTTCTTTTGTTTCAGATGATTTAGCAATATCTAATACTAAATAATAATCACCTTTAAAGTGTTTATATATGGAGTTTTTGATTATTTTTCTCATAAATATCATCCTTTTCATTTTCATTATACAATAAATATTATTATTTTACAATTGGATTTTGTTGTATAAAAAATATTCACATAATAATGTACTACTTTTATTTACAATATTATATGTTTATGCTTAAATATACAGTTAAGTAGCTTTTTATATTTATAGTATTAATAATGTTATAAATATTATTATTTGATAACTAACTTTTATAATACTATTACCTTTATAAAGTAAATTTCTAGCATATAAAAAAGTCCACATTAGAATGTGAGCCTTTTATTTTTACAATTTGGCTATGTACTAAAATTATGTGGACAAATTCAATTATTTGGTATTTCTTTTACATTTTTTAATTTAGTTTATTCTTTTGAAAACTTTATTTTATAATGCTTTACGCATTTTTTCCATGACAGTTTTTATATTTTTTTCCAGATCCACATGGACAAGGTTCATTGCGTCCTACTTTTTTTACTCTAATTGGTGTTTGTTTTTTTACTTTTCCTTTATCTTCGTTTGGAGTTCCTTTAATTACTTGCTCTCTTTCAGTATTTTGTCTAATTTCAGCATTTAATAAATATCTACTAACATTCATATCTATGGTAGCAAGTAAATTGTCAAACATTGCGTATCCTTCAGCAGTATATGCTTGAAGTGGATTTTCCTGAGCATATTGTCTTAAATAAATTCCTTCACGAAGTAAACTCATAGAATTAATGTGTTCCATCCAATGAGTATCAATGACTCTCAAAGTAATTGCCTTTTCAAATTCATTTTTAAGTTCATCTGGAAAATCTTTAATTTTTTCTTCGTATTCTTCACAAACGTGTTCATAAATTGTTTCAATTAAACTATCTGGATCTAACTGTTCTAAATCGTCTACTGATAAATCATGTTTTAGCAAGTTTTCATTAACTGTTTCTAATATTTCTGTTACATCCAAACCTGTTAATTTATTACTATCAATTAAATGACTATTCACTATATTTTTAATATGATTTTTGAAGTGTTCTAGGGTAATGTTATGAATTGAGTCACTATCTAGTATTTGATTACGTTTGCCATAAATTATCATTCTTTGATTATTGATGACATCATCATATTCTAACAAATGTTTACGGGTATCATAGTTATTTCCTTCAACTCTTTTTTGTGCTGATTCAATTGATTTTGAAAGTGCTTTACTTCTAATAGATAATTCTCCATCAAAACCAACTCTTTGAAGTAATGCTTTAGCTCTATCAGTACCAAATCTGACCATTAAGTCATCTTCAAATGATACACAAAACTGAGTCATACCTGGGTCTCCTTGACGACCAGAACGACCTCTTAATTGGTTATCAATACGTCTTGATTCGTGTCTTTCGGTACCAAGTACACATAAACCGCCTAATTCTTTAACGCCTTTACCTAATTTGATATCGGTTCCACGACCAGCCATATTAGTAGCTATAGTTACGGCGCCTTTTTCACCAGCTTTAGCAATTATTTCTGCTTCACGAGCGTTATTTTTAGCATTTAATACTTCATGTGGAATGCCTTCTTTTTTTAGCATTTTACTTAATTTTTCACTATTTTCAACGGCTACAGTACCAACTAAAACTGGCTGTCCTTTAGCATGTCTTTCTTTAATTTCTTTAACAATAGCTTTATATTTACCTTCAGCTGTAGCAAAAATTAAATCACTATAATCTTGACGAATGATAGGCTTATTGGTTGGAATTTGAATAACATACATGTTATAAATTTCTCTAAATTCTTCTTCTTCTGTTTTGGCAGTACCAGTCATACCTGAGATTTTTTTATACATTCTAAATAGGTTTTGGAAAGTAATTGTAGCTAATGTTTTTGTTTCTTCATTGATTTGAACACCTTCTTTAGCTTCAATAGCTTGGTGAAGACCTTCTGAGAAATTTCTACCAGGCATTAAACGTCCAGTAAATTGATCAACTATAACGATTTTGCCATCTTGAATAACATAATCAAAATCTTTTTTCATACTATAGTTAGCGTGCAGAGCCTGATTGATAAAATGTACTAATGTAGCATGTTCAATATCATATAAATTTTTTACTCCAAAGTATTTTTCAGCTTTTTTAATTCCTTCTTCATCTAATGATGTAGCTTTTGTTTTTTCATCATAAATATAACCTTCGTTTTCTTTTAAGGTTTTAACAAATTTATCAGCTTGGACATATAGATTAGCAGATTGCATTCTACCACCAGATATAATTAATGGAGTTCTAGCTTCATCGATTAATACTGAGTCAACTTCATCGATAATAACAAAGTTTAGTGGTCTTTGAACTCGATCTTCGGCACGAACTACCATGTTATCTCTTAAATAATCAAAACCAATTTCATTATTAGTAGAATACATAATATCACAGTTATAGGCTTCTCTTTTTTGAGCTTGATTATATTCTCTGTAGTTAATACCTACTGTTAATCCTAAAAATTCATAGATTTTTCCCATCCATACAGCATCACGACCAGCTAAGTATTCATTGACAGTAATGATATGAACACCATCGCCAGTTAAAGCATTCAGATAGGCTGGAAGAATAGAAGTTAGGGTTTTTCCTTCACCAGTTTTCATTTCAGCAATGTTACCATAATGAATAGCTAGTCCACCTAGTAATTGTACATAATATGGTTTTTCGCCAATAACACGGTAAGCAGCTTCTCTGGCTACAGCAAATGCTTCAACTTTAATATCTTCTAATGTTTCACCATTTTTTAATCTTTCTTTAAATTCATTGGTCTTAGCTTTCAATTGTTTGTCAGTTAATTTTGACATTTCTTCATCTAGACTATCAATTTCATCAGCTATTTTTTTAAATCTTTCTAATTCTTTATATTCATGGTCAAATACTTTTTTTAGAAATTTCATAATGTTCATCCTTTCGTCTATATAGTATTTTACCAAAAAAAAGGTAAAATTCATAGAAAAACAGGGTAAAAAGTCGAAATTAATTGAATTTTATACCCTGTTTTATTTGTTATTGGTGATAATACATGAGAAAAATCGCTTTTAGCGATTATTTCTCTTTGATTAAACCGTAGTTTCCATCTTCTCTTTTATATATAACTTCAATATCTCCAGTTTTTGAATTTCTGAAAATAAAGAATGTATGATCAATTAAATTCATTTGTAAAATGGCTTCGTCTTCACTCATAGGTTTAAGTTCAACACTTTTACGTTTTACGATTTTACTTTTATCGTCTTCTGTTTTTTCAACCTTGAAATCAGTAACAAAACCATTAAATTTGTCTTTGATAACTTTTTTACTCATTCTCGTTTTGTTTTTTCTAATTTGTCTTTCTAATTTGTCGATGATTAAATCAATAGCAGCGAAAGGGTCTTTGTGACTTTCTTCTGCTCTTAAAATGATTTTTTTAACAGGTATAGTTACTTCGACTTTATAGTTTGGTTCTACCGTTCTAATAACGACGGTCGCAGTAAAGTCTTCTCCCTCATTAAAGTATTTATCGAGCTTTGAAAGCTTTTTTCTGTATGTTCTTTGAGGTCATCTGTGACTTTTACTTTTTTGCCACGAATTATATATTTCATATCATCACCTTCCACTTACATTATATCATAATTTTGATGGGATTTATATGATATTGTATGGGAAATTATGTGTTTTAGGCAGAAAAAAACTACACTAGTGCAGTTTTTATTTCAACAACGTTTTTTGCTTGCAAGCCTTTGTCTGTTCTGACTAAATCGAATTCAACATACTGACCTTCAACTAATGTCTTATAGCCAGGTGTAAGAATTGCTGAATAGTGGACGAATATATCTTCTTTATCGTTGTATTCTATAAAGCCAAAACCTTTTTCATTGTTGAACCATTTTACTTTGCCTTTCACATTTACATCTCCCTTCTAGTAAATCTCTTACAATACCAGTATAAAGTAAATTTAATATCTTTGCAATTAAAACTGTATTGCTTTTTCCGACAAAATTTTTACTACATAAACTTATAAAATAATGTGCACAAGTACTACATCGACGATTTTAATTTTACACAAATTTGAGTTGCATTTTTAGAAATATGTTTGAATGAAGGTAAATTTTGACTGAATGCTAACAAGTGTCATTAGTAAAATACTTTTTTATCAAAATTGTAATATTATTTATCATTAAAACAAATTTACTATTTTTCGAAAAATTTTGCGGTATTATTTTTATTGTAAAGAGGAGCAGTATATGAAAGAAGTTTTTATTAATAGTTCTATGAATATTATTAAAAAATATTATCCTGATTATTCTGATATAAAACTGGCAGAATTGAAATATGGATTATTAGGATTATATTTATTAATAACTAAGTCTATTATTATTTTTGGAATTGCTTTTTTCTTAGGAATTTTTAAAGAACTACTGATCTTTACAATTATTTATAATATTTTAAGGGCAGTATCGTTTGGAATACATGCACCAAAGAGTTGGATATGTTTGGTATCTTCTGCATTGATATTTCTTGTATCCACTTATTTAAGTACTTTTATTGTAATGCCTATTAATGTGAAAATAATTTTAGGAATAATTGGTATTATGATAATATGCAAATATAGTCCAGCTGATACGGCAAAAAGGCCTATTGTTAGTCCAAAAAGAAGATTATTTTATAAAATAGCATCTACTATTATTGCATTTGTATTTTTGATTTGTTCTATTATTATAAATAATAATTTTTTAGCTAATACGTTTATTTTATCAATTTTAATACAATGTATTATGATTAGTCCTGTAACTTATAAGCTGGCAGGTGAATCATACGATAACTATAAAAGTTATCAACCATAATTGATGGTTTAAATTTTTATAATTTAAACATAGATAAAAAGAAAGGGGTATGTTTATGAATTTTGTTGCATCATTATTATCTGCACTAGGCAATATGTTTGCTGGTTCTGCTAGCAATGCTTGTATTGGCTGGTGGATTGATGAACCTGAATGTCCAAAAAGTTTAATTAAATAAAACCAAAAACAATAAAAACGTCATTTTATATAAGTGGCGTTTTTTTTTGATAAAATTTTAAATTTTTATTTTAAGAGTTTGTGTAAATGTATCATTAGTTATGCTTTTTTCATTTATAAGTTTATTAGGTTCTTCATTTAAAATATTATTAACTAATGTTAATCCATAGCCATGACCTTTGCCTTTGGTTGTATATTTAATATTTGTAATTTTATCAATATCTAAATTGCCTTTAAAATTATTTGTTATATTGATACATAAATATTTATTCAAAATATATAGTTCTATTACAATTTCTCTTTTTCTTAATTTTCTGACTGCATCAATAGCATTATCTAAAAATACACCTAATATTTTACAGATTTTTAAAACTAAATCTTCATCTAAATTAATTAAATCAGTAGTTCTAACATCTCTTGAAATAATAAGATTATGTTTGATTTTTAATTTATCCATTAAACATAATTTAGAATATATGGTAGCCCTTAATCCGCCTTCCGGTATTTTAGATGTTTGTTTCATGATTTTATCATTATCTTTTATTTTATTGTCTACTAATGTATCTATATATTTAATAACATTTTCTTTATTATTTTTGTCTTTAAGCATATTTCTAATAGTCAAAAATTCATTTTTATTTTCGTGGGTATCTACTCTAAATTTGTCAATCATAACTTCATATTCTTTTAAACTAGATATACTATTTTCATATTTATTATTAATTTTTTCTAATTCTCCTTGTTTTATAATGTATCTTGTTACTGTAAAGATAAACAAACATATAACAATCATATTTATGATTAAGACATATATTGGATTCCATCTTAAGTAACTAGAGCATGTAGAGAAAATAGCTAATAATATAAAGAAAATTGAGTAAATTGTTATCCATTTATTTTTGGATTTATTTGAATATTTAATCAATAAACGAGACCGCGAAAATATTTTAACTACATTAAATATGATAAATGCAATAACTGCAATAATAATGTTTATTGTTATACCATTATATACTGTTGTATACAAAACTGTATTATCTTTTGTTATAAGTGCAGAGTATAACAGTGCAAATATTAATTCAGAAACAATTAAAACCACACTAGAAATCATTACACTTGTAATAGAAAGTTTTATAGATTTACTTAACAAAAAATAGTTTATACAAATTAACCCTATTACATTAATAATTAATCTTAATGATTCAAATGGTATAAATTGCTTTAATGGTAAAAATAGTGCAATGGATAAAATAATTATAGCAATCTTGCATTTATTTTCTTTTAAATTCATATTTATATTTATTAATTTTATCCAAGCATATGTGTAAAAGCTTCCAACAAATAAACTTCCTATAAAATAATTTAAGAAAGTATAAAATGTTGTCATCTTAAATCAACTCCTTATCAAATCTGGTAGAAATTAAGTCAGATGTCATTCCATTATCAAAAACAACTCTTTTTTGCGATTTGCTAAAACTAAGGATGCGTTTAGTATTCATAATACACGCACGATGAGTTTTGACAAAGTTATCATTAAGCATAGCTTTTAATTCATTTAAGGTTTTTCCTACTTTAAATTCATTATAATCAGTAACAATAATACATTTCCTATCAACGCTATCTCTGGTTATATATAAAATATCATCTTGTGGTATCGTATATACTACACCATTATCTTTAAATCTTACGATACTTTTGATTTTAAACATTTTTAATGCTTTATCTATAGAATTGAATAATCTTTTTTCACAATTATCAAATTTATTGATATACGATAAAAATAGGAAGTCATTTTTTATAACAACATGTCCTAATTCTTGATGACCTGTTAAAAATATTAAAACACTATCTACATCTTTCATTCTAATAATTCTAGCAATATCAATACCTGATTTACTAGGTGTTTCTATGTCTAAAATATATACTTTAAATGGCAGTTTAGATTCCACTATTTGCATAAATTGTTTATTATAATCTTCAAATATATGAATTTTATATTCTAGTTTATTTTTCATCATATATGTGTCGATAACTTTTTCAACCATTTCACGATATTTTTTTGCATCATCACATACAATAAAATTTATCATAAATATTACCTTGCCTCTCATAATATAACGTTTTTTGTTATTATTTCCTATGTAAATATATCACATTTTTTAGAATTATACAATAAAAAAAGGTAACTTTTTTACAAGTTACTTTTTTTATGTTTTTTTTATTTTGTATTACGCTTAGATTGAATTTCATCCCATAATTCGGAGCCTTTTTCTTTTAAGGTGTCAAGGGAATCTAAACCTTTGGCTGCAGTATCTGTAAACCATTCTTTAAAGCGGTTTTTATAATCTGGAACTAATTCATTAATGGTATTATCTAAAGAAGTTAAAGCGTTTTTAGCATTTTGTTTTCCTTCATCGCTTAGTTCACTGAATGTTACGCCATCTATTTCGGCGCCATTAAAGATAAAATCACTTAATACTTGAAAATTATCCATAGCTTTACCTAATTCATTTTGAACTTCTTCACTATTAGCAGCTTCGGTAGCACTATTTTTTAATTTGTCAGCGCCATCTAACATAATGCTAATAGCAGATTCAGCAACAGTGTCTTTTTCTCGTTGAGATTGTAAATATTCATCTATTTTATCAGTGGAATCATTATTTTGAGTAATTTCAGTATTGTTATTTTCTGGTACTTTATCTGCTTGACAGCCAATTAGGCTAGTAGCAATAGCAAAGCCAAAAATAGCAGTTAATCCTTTCATACGATATAATTTATTTTTCATTGGTATCACTTCTTTCGCTTATATTATAGCAAATACATAGAAAAAAGCAAATTAAACACCACCTTTTTCGCCTTTTTTCCGAAGATAAATTTTTCTTAACCAATCGACTGGAACGACTGTTAGTGAAAGCAGTAACATTATTTCAAATTCGGTAGGATTTAATCCATAGGCTCTAAAAAGATTTCCACCATAATATATTAAATATATTTGAACTATTAAAATAAATAATATGATGATGAGAAAGACTTTGTTTTTAGATAAGTGAGCAAAAAGATTTAGTCTATGCGTTCTAGCATTAAAGGCATTAAAAATTCCCATGAAGATGAAAAGACCGAAAAAGGCTGTCATTAGATAGCGGTTATCTGCACTATCTCTAAATATATTATGAATAAAAGGCAATTTTAAGAAAAAGACACACATTAAGGCAGAATAAGCTCCTGTAAAGATTATTTCATCTTTCATATACCGATTAATAATATTTTCATTTTTATTTTTGGGTTTTTCTTCCATATATTCTTTAAGTGGAGGTTCAAATGAGAAGGCTATTCCGGCTAAGGTATCCATAACCATATTAATCCACAGCATTTGAATAACGGTGACTGGAACATCTACTCCAATAAATGGTCCTATAATGGAAATACTGACAGCACAGATATTCATAGTTAGCTGAAATATAATAAATTTTCTAATACTTTTAAAGATTGTACGACCATATAAAACGGCATTAGATATGGAAAGAAGGTTATCATCAAGAATAACTATGTCACTGGCTTCTTTGGCAACTTCGGTACCAGAACCCATAGCAAAACCGACATCGGCTTTTTTTAAGGCGGGAGCATCATTAACACCATCACCGGTCATACCTACTACTAGTCCAGCTGATTGGGCTATTTTTACTAACCGGCTTTTATCTTGAGGAAGTGATCTAGCTAATATTTTTAGGCGGGGCAATATTTGAATAATTTCGTTATCTGTTTTTTGGTTAAATTGCTTACTTGTTAAAACAATATCCTGGGAATTGGTAATGAGTCCAACTTCTTTGCCAATGGCGGTAGCTGTATCAATATTATCACCGGTAATCATTACGGTATTAATATGCGCTTTTTTAATTAATTTTAAACCTTCAATGGCTTCTGGTCTAACTTCGTCTTTGATATATACTAAGCCAATTAAAGTGATGCGTTCAATATTATTTTTATTTGCGACTGTTCCAAAAGCTAAAACTCTAATTCCTTGGTCAGTAGCTTTTTTTATTCGATGATATATTTTATTTTTATCTATTAACAAGCGCTTTTGTTCATTTTTATAATAATGCGTACATTTAGCTATTAATATTTCTGGAGCGCCTTTTATAAAATTAACGGTTTGATTTTGATAATTGATTTGAGTTAAGGAATATTTTTTTTCGCTATCAAAGGGAATTTTGTCAATAATTTTATAGTTAAATTCCGATTGTTTAAAAAATTTTAAAAGAGCTCTATCAGTAATATTACCACCTACAGGTTTACTATTTTCATCGTAAGTACTTTCGTTATTAGCAATTAAAGATAGATTAACTCTAGTATAATAAGATTTATTTTGTTGTAATTCCTCTTTAGTTTTATAAATTTGACCTTCTGGGTCGACAATAGCTATAACATTTAGTTTTCCTTTTGTAATGGTACCTGTTTTATCAGTAAATAGCATATTAATATTACCAGCTGTTTCGATGCCCATTAATTTTCTGACTAAAACATTACTTTTCAACATTCTTTTCATATTTGAAGAGAGCACTAAGGTGACCATTAAGGGAAGTCCTTCAGGAACGGCAACAACAATGATGGTTACTGATAAGGTTAAAGCCTTTAGTATGTGTCCAAACATTAAAGGAAAATTAGTGATGGTATTTAGTACGGAATTTAGTTCAAAATTGTTTTCGATAATGGTTACAGAAAATAGATAAGAAAAACTGACTAAAATAGCTCCAATATAACCTATTTTACTGATTATATCGGCTAATTTAACTAATCTTAGTTTTAAAGGGCTAGTGGGAGATTTTTCGGCGACTTCTTGGGCGAGCTTACCATAGAAAGTCTGATTTCCTACTTTAGATACTTTCATAGTGGCAATTCCTTGATAAACAACAGATGAGCGAAATACTTCACTACCTTCTTTTTTTTGTTTTTCTTTCATTTCGCCATTTAAACTAGATTCATTTACTGATATAGATCCTTTAATTAATTTTCCATCTGCAGGAATTTTATCACCCGGATTTAATAAAACAATGTCGCCAACTACGATGTCATCAATGTTTATTTCTTTAATTTGTTTATTACGCATAACTTTAATTTTTATTTTAGAAGCATCTTTTTGTAATTGTTCAAAGGCTTTTTCACTACCATATTCTGAGATAGTAGAAATAAAGGAAGCTAAAAAAATGGCAATAACTATTCCAACTGTTTCATACCAGTCAAAATTGTGGAATAAAAATAGTGTTTTTACAGCTAAAGCTATAATAAGTATTCTTATGATAGGATCGCCAAGAGTAGCAATTAGTTTGTGGATGAAACTTTCTTTTTTGGATGCTTGAATTTCATTACTACCATGTTTTTTACGACTTTTTATCACTTCTTCATCAGTTAAACCAGTGTACATGTTTTAGCACCTCCTATCAAAAGATATTAGGTGACATGTAAGTTTATGTAAAATATGATTCGACAAAAAAACTACCTTTATTTGGTAGTTTTAAGCAATCCTTCTTCTTTTAAAAGATTATATATACAAGAGTAACTACGACGATTGTAAAATTTACAAAATTTACGGATACTAACATTACTTTTTTTATATAAGTTAATAATTTTTTTTCTTTCTTCTTCACTCATTATATTTGATGGCACTCTATTTTTATTACCATGTACAAAGCTTACGGTTCCATTAATAACTTCTTTCTTTAATTTTAAAATATATTTGGGATGGTAACCGGTAATGGCAGCTATTTCTTTATAAGTGAGAAATGTTTTCTTGTTTAATTTTTCTTTAATAAGTTTGACTGCTTCTTCTTTTTTTGTCATGTATTACTCTCCTTGCTATGGCAATGGTAAGATTTTCGCTTAATAGTGCCATATACATTGTTTTGACAATGTATGATTTGCTTTAAATCGTTCCTATTATATCATAGATTAGAGAGTTTCGAACAAAATTTGTCCGAAAAAATAACTGGTAAAATATGACAATTTTTTTATTTAGATTATTTTTATTTAGAAAGGTCAATTATTTTAATATATTTAGACGATTGTTTTAATAGTTCATCAACAAAAAGTGATGGCTTTTGTTTATTAACTAATAGGATAACTTGATTTTGGGTTCTAGTTAAGGCGACATAAAATAGTCTTCTTTCTTCGTTATAATTATTTTCTTGATTTGATATTACATACTTTAAATACTCACTATTTTTTATTTTACTAGGAAAACCAGTTACTGAATTTTCAAGGTTAATAATAATTACTTGGTTGGCTTCTAGACCTTTGGATTTATGAGCAGTCATATAGTACATGTTTTGATTTAGATATGGTAATTTTTGAATATCTTTTTTATTTCTACCTAAAACTAAAGTGGGGTGATTTGTTTTTTTAGCAATGGTATCCCATATATCATGAATATTATTATAGTAATAAATATAAACTGGAAATTTAATTTTCTTTTTAGAGTGGATGGTTTTATTAATTTGATCGTTATTTTGCATAATGAATTTTTTAGCAACTGTTTGAAGTTGCTGGCTATTTCTGTAGGCTTGTTTTAATTTAATTATTTTAGCTTTAGGAAAGTATTTTTTAAAATTAGTAAAGATTTCTATATTACTACCAGTGAATCTATATATTGATTGCCAGTCATCCCCTACCGCCATAATATTAGCATTAGTTTTAGATTGAATTGTTTGAATTAGTTGACATTTGTTTAATGATGAGTCTTGATATTCATCAATAATAATATATTTGTAAGGTTTGATTCCTTCTTTTTGGACTATTTCAGTAGCTTTATTAAGCATATCGTGAAAATCGATTTGTTTGGTTTCTTTTAGATGATTTTCATATATTAAATAAAGTTTTTGAGTTAGTTTTAAAAAAGTATGATGTTTGTTTTGTGTTTTATAAAAGTTTTCTTTTCTATTTATTTGATGAAATTTAAAAAAAGCAGTTTCAGGATAATTATTAGCTTTAAAAAGGTTAATGAAGGTTTTAATAGTATCTTTTAAATAATATATATAATCAGTATTTTGTAGTATATTATTTTGAAGTTGTTGACAGTTGCCATTACCAAATTCGATAAATGGGGCATTAATTAAGGTGGTTAATTTTGAATAATGTTTTAAATATTTTAAAATAATATTATCTAAAGTATTTTCTTTAACTACTGTACAATAAAAAGAGTTTTTAATGATTTCTAGTCCTAAACTATGGAAAGTTTTGACATTTAAAGGAATATTTTCTTTTAAAAGTTTTTTCTCTAAGTTTTGAGCGGCGGCTTTAGTAAATGTAATACATAATATTTCATTTGGATGAATTTTATTTTTTATTAATTGTTTTATTTTGTAGACAATGGTCAAAGTTTTTCCAGAGCCTGCACCAGCAATAACTAATAGATTTTTAGATTTATTTTTGACTACTTTGTTTTGATATTTATCTAAGGTTATTTTTTCCACAATAAAACACCTCTATATATAACATACGAGGTGTTTTGAACATTTCCTTTTTTAGGTTATTTTATCATTTTGATCACTTCATCGCGGTCTTTAAAAGAAAATTCATCACTACCAATTATTTGATATTGTTCGTGTCCTTTACCAAGTATTAATAGTATATCTTGATTTTCTAGCATGTTTATGCCTTTTTTGATTGCTTCTTTACGATTAGAAATTTTAATATAGTTATCATTTTGAATATTAGATGTTATATCATCAATAATATCATCTGGATTTTCTTGTCTAGGATTATCACTAGTGAAAATAGCAAAATCACTATTATTAGATACTAAATTTCCTATTAATGGTCTTTGCGCTTGGCGTCTTTCACCACCACAACCAATGAGTGTGATAATTTTGCCTTGAACTAATGTTCTGGCTTCAGAAAGCACTCTATTGATAGTATTTAAATCATAAGCATAATCAATTATAATTAAATTATCTTTATATTTGATTTTTTCAAAACGACCATCGACTTGATGTAGTGATAGGGTGGCGGAGATAATGCTTTCTTCATCGTTACCTAATGTTTTAGCAATGATATAAGCAGGAATATAATCATAAGCATTAGTTTCACCAATTAAAGGAATTTTGATAGTATTTAAGTTAATAGATAATTCTGTATAATCGTAATTGGCATTTAATATTTTAACTGGATAATTACTATTATCAGGTCCATATAAAATATTAGTGTTTTGTGGTAGGACAAAATATTCATAGTTAGGGTCGGTTTGATTTATAATAGCATATCCAGTTTTTTTAACCATTTTAAATGGTTCTATTTTACTATTAAGATATGATTCTTGATTAGTTTCATTGAAAACTAAATTGGTAAAAATAATAAAGTCAAACCTTAGTCCTTCAATATGTCTTTGGATTATAGCGGAAGAAGAAATTTCCATAACAAGTACTTCACATCCGTTCGATACGGCTTCATTTATTAATTCATATAATTCATAAATATCAGGTGTTGTTGAAGATGTTTCAGTGATTTTGCCATTTAAGTAAAAACCGTTAGTACCAATGTAAGCAGTTTTTATATTTAGATTATTTAGTAACTGAGTTATTAAATCTCCTGTAACAGTTTTACCATAACTTCCAACGATACCAATAATTTTGATTTTTTCTAGTTTATCTAAATTAAGTTCTTTTAAATAGTTAGAAAGATAAGTTCTAGTATCTTCGGTTATAATGGTTTTGACTGGATATTCTCCATGTGTCGCAATAATACAAGCTGCCCCTTTTTCAATAGCTTCATTAATAAAGTTATGACCATCGGTGTATGTTCCTGGAAGTGCAAGAAAAGTATCACCTGGTTTTACTTTTTTTGAGTTTACTCTTAGCATTTTTACCCCCTATATATTTGACAAGTTTATCAAATGGGATAGCAATGGCATTGACTACCCATATAATAATATATGAGAAATAACTGATAGCTACTAAAATAATATAATAGAATGCGGTATTATCGAAGACAATATCAGCATAGTGATAACTAATATAATCGATAATAAACCATAAATTTAAGATAGCATAAAGAATAATAAGGATAATAAGTCTGGTGATGAATTTGGAGTTTACTTTGATTTTATTTTTCTTTTTATAGTTCAGTAAAAAGAAGATTGTATAAAAAATGACTGTACTAACACCGATTACTTTTAAATCAAAATTAACGGTTATAATAATTAAAATTATCGATAAAAGTTCTTTATTGATAAAGATGTCCTTAGCATTACTGGCTATCCAATGTCCGTACGATTTTAAATTATATTTATTTTTTTGCAGGATGGAAAAGATTTTTTTATATTTGATGATATTAAAACATATATAAGTTGATAAAGAAATATAGAAAAATATCATTTATTACCTCCAAAGAAAATTTCATACCATAGTAAGAAGACATATATAGTCCATATTTTTCGGCTATTATCAGCTTTTCCTTTACAATGGTCATCTAATAATTTTACAATTTTCTTAGTATTAAAGAATTTATGATCTTTAGTAAATAAGGTTTTTATTTGTTTATAAATATCTTCATCTTTCATCCATTCACGAATTGGAACTGGAAAGCCTAATTTCTTTTTGTTAGATACTTTATCTTCTAAGACTTCACTGGCAATATCTCTAAAGATTTTTTTAGTTTGAAATTTATCGGTTTTAAATTCGGTTGGAAGTCCTAGGGCATAGTCTATTAGTGGTCTATCCAAAAATGGGACTCTAACTTCTAGGGAGTTTGCCATACTCATTTTATCAGCTTTTAAAAGGATGTCACCGATTAACCAAAAATTAAAGTCAATGTACTGCATTTTAGTAATATCGTCTTTATCTTTGACTTTATCATAATATGGTTTAGTAAGGTCTTGAAAGCCTTTTGTCTGTCTTTTTTGTTTTAATATTTTAGTTACTTCTTTATTATTAAATATAAAAGCATTTCCAACAAAACGATCTTCTAGTTTGGTTCCACGCCTGATTAAAAAATTAATACCTCTTTTATGTGGAAATATACTGGCAATTTTGCCAATAGTAAAACGAATAGGATAAGGTATTTTATAGTACCAGCTATCTGTTAGGGGTTCTTGATAAATATTATAACCACCAAAAATTTCATCAGCACCTTCACCAGATAAGGATACTTTGACATTTTCGCTAGCTAATTTAGTAACAAAGTATAAAGCAATGGCAGATGGATCGGCTAATGGTTCATCCATATAATATAAAATATTAGGTAAATTTTTAAAGTATTCTTCTTTGGTGATAATTTTATTGATGTTTTTGGTTTTGATTTTACTTGATAAATCTTTAGCGTAATCGATTTCACTATACTTTTTATTGTCAAAACCAACGGTAAATGTTTTATCAACATCACTACTAGCTGATATAAATGATGAATCTACACCACTTGAGAGGAATGAACCAACTTCTACATCACTAATTTTATGGGCTTTTATAGAGTCTTGAAGATGATTTTTAATTCCTTCTTTCCATTCTTCATAGGTTTTTGTTTTATCTTCTTTAAATTTTATCTCATAGTATTTTTTTATTTCTAACTTACCATTTTTATATTTCATATAGTGTCCTGGCATTAGTTTATAGACATTTTTAAAAAATGTTTCTTCACCAACGCTATATTGGAATGTTAGATAATATTCAAGCATTTTAGTGTTTAATTCTTTTTTAAAGTGAGGATGGATTAAAAAACTTTTTATTTCTGAACCAAAAATTAAAGTATTACCCATTTTGGCATAGTAAAATGGTTTGATGCCATAGAAATCTCTAGCGGCAAACATTTCGCCTGTTTTAATATCGTAGATAACAAAGGCAAACATACCTCTTAGCTTATCTAATAGTTTTTCATTCCACTGTTCATAACCGTGTAAGAGAACTTCGGTGTCAGTTTTAGTAGTAAATTTATGTCCTTTTTTGATTAGTTCTTCTCTTAATGATTCAAAGTTATATATTTCACCATTAAAAATTATGACTTTAGTTTTATCTTCATTATAAATAGGCTGCGAACCGCTTTTTAAATCTATGATACTTAGTCGTCTAAAGCCTAAGGCAATATTTTTATCACAGTAGTATCCTTCTGAATCTGGTCCTCTATGAGCAATTAAGTCTGCCATTTTTTTTATATTTTTTGTTTTATCTTTTTCTTTATTAATATATCCAACAAAGCCGCACATATTACTGCCTCCTTTTAGTATAGGTCATAACCATTTTATCATATATTTGTTTATTTTTAAAGAAAAAGGTCAAAGATTCACTTTGACCTATCTTTCAACTACTATTGTTCTGGTTAATATATCTTTAATGGTTTGTTTTTTAGGGGTGACACAAGCGGCAAGACCACCTAGGGCAAATATATCTATTACTAATAAAAACTGACGAATAAATGATCTAATAAATCCTTGAATTTCACCATTATATTTGATAATTTTAATGTGCATAGCGCCTTTACCAAAAGTTGCTCCTGTTCGGCATTCAGAAAATGGAAAATAGAAAAATATAACAACTAAACATAAAATATATCTAGCGTTGCTTAAAATATCAGTGGTAAGTGTAGCTAAATTAAATGAATTGATTAAGCCGCCAGTGGCTAAAAGACCATAACAAATTAAACCTATGATTAGAGTGTCAATAGCAAAAGCTACAAATCTTTTAACTGGGCTGGCATAAATTAATGTTGTTTCCTCAGTCATTATTAATTTATTTATCACATAGGTATTAGCAATTTTATCGTTCAATGCTTGTTTTTTAGGTGGTACTGCTGATAAGATAAAGCCAATACCAAAGGTTAAAACGTTTAAAAGTTTAGCAATATTTCTTTTTAGGGAGACTGGAAAAGTAATAGGATTTTCATATTCATCAACTACTTGGATATTTAATATTAATTTTCCAATGCTACCACACCATGCGGTTCTTTCACAAATAGAGTTATACAATATATAAATTAGAATAAAAATGATAATAGGTATATACAAATTTTGAGCTGTAATTGGTATTAAAAATTTATCAATTACAATTAAAATTAAGTAAGTAAAAATGGCGGTGAAGAAAATATCAAATAAACCGGCTACTAGTCTTTTGATAAATCCCGCATATTTTTCATTTTCTAAATAATTTTCATCAGATACTTTTTGAAAAAATTTATTGATGTCATTGAAATTATAATTGCAGTATGGACAACTAGTAACATTAGAATCAACCATTCTACCACAGTTTGGACATCCTTTTTGCATACATGTCACTCCCCTTTATTATGATTATATCATAGTAAGGATAAAAAGAAAAACACCTTTTGGTGTTTAAGCAGCTTTTATTTTACTTATATAGTGATTTACTTTAGTAGCCCAGCTAGTACTAGCGGCATACTTTTTATTCATTTTTTCAGGAGTATTTAAACCTTGATCATAGTAATTTTCTTTTAAATTAATCATAAAGGCATAAATTCCTTCATCTAGAGAATTAAATCGTTTATAAGATGTGCCATTACAACTTGGACCACCTTTCATGCCACCAACATTGTAACATTCTCTGACTTGTTTACTACAAGTTCCATTGCAACCAGTTTCGTGAAGGACAATAGCGACAGCTAAATAAGGGTCAATGCCCATTTCAACAGCATATTTGGCAAAACTTTTGCCAGTGCCAGCTAATGTCGAATGCAATGAACGATCAAGTTTGGCAGTTAATTCAGTTAAAGTTAATCCATCGAAAACTACTGGTTCAGCAGGTTGTTCCTGAACGACTGGTTCAGCAGGAGCAGGCGCTGGTGCTGGTTTTGGAGTTTCTACTGGTGCTGGTGGAGTTACTTGAACTGGCGTTCCTGATTCATCTGGTTCTGGAGTGGCAATGGCAACTTCATTTTTAGAAATGTTAGATTCTGTTTTTGTGGTTGTTTCAGTTTCAAGTTTTTTAGTCTGTTCAGTAGTTGTTAAACGTGGTATAGCAATAGACATTAATACACCAAATATTACTACAAAAGTTACTTTTAATGTCGAATTCATTTACATCTCTCCTACTATTCTATTGTTTATTTTATCATAATAAATTTTTAGCGTCAAATTTGTGTACAATTGTCGTTTTCTTTGTAATTAAAGGTTGACTTGGTCAAAAATAAAAGAAGCAAAAAAATTAATTTGCTTCTATTTCATTCATGTAGGTACGAATTTTAGATGGCCAGGTAGTACTAGCGGCATATTTTGGTCCAATAGTTTCTGGTGTAGTTAATCCTTGAGCATAATAATTTTTATATAAATTATTCATGAATGCTCTGATACCTTCATCTAAACTAGAAAAGGATTTATAAGAGCCACCATTACATCCTGGAGATCCTTTCATTCCACCAACATTATTACATTGTTTTAGAAGAGTTGAACAGTTCCATTTACAACCTGTTTCATGTAGTACTATAGCAACAGCTAAATAAGGATCAATGCCTAATTCTACTGAATATTTAGCAAAACTTGCTCCTTGACCTGATAAGGTCGAATTTAGTGAACGATTTAATTTAGCTACTAACTCATCATAAGTTATACTGGTTCCTGACTTCGCAGTGACTTGTTTAGCTGCTTCATCTGCTTTAAGTTTAGCTTCAGCTTGTCTACGTTCCTCTTCTTTTTGTTTTTCTAATTCTAATGCTCTTTTTCGAGCTAGTTTTATTTGTCTTAATTCTTCGACATCAATTTCAATTTTTAGCGAATCTACGTCTTTGGTTAATTCACTATTAATTGGTTTTATTTCTAACTTGTTTAAATTCAAAGGTGTTTTTGTACGTTCATTCATGTTTAATTTATCTTGCATAAGTGTATTGGTCATGAATGATTCGCGGATTTGCTTAAGGCTTTGAGCCCTAGCAACAGTAGGATGCCATAGGGCAGATACTACTGTTAAAATGATTATGGCCATAATATTGGCCTTAATCGATTGGTTTGTTTCCATTTTCACCCTCTCCTGTTAATTGCAAAATCAGAAAACGGACTTTATTCTAGCATATTTTATTATTTGCGTCAAATTCAGCCAAAATATGTCGAACTATATTAATGAGGTTTGCCCTTATTTTATAAGGATATAGTCCCCTCACTATTATTATATGGTTATGATTGAAATTTTTATTCAAAAAAAAACTATAATTTTTGATTATAGTGATTTTCTTATGGTCGGGAAGACAAGATTTGAACTTGCGGTCTCTACGTCCCGAACGTAGCGCTTTACCAAGCTAAGCTACTTCCCGAGAAAGGAAGGTTATTTAATACTTTGAAGATAGGCTATATAGATTGTTTGTTTGGTATTATCATTTTTAGTACAAGTAATCATAGTTAAGGTTTGCCTATTAGTATCGCGGTAAATAGTAACGCTTCCATCTTTAGTTTCATTATAAATATTGTCAATTTTATAAGTATATAAATGTCCTTTATATTCAATTTTGGCAATATCACCTTTACTCAATTTATAAAGATTTTTAAAATAAGCTATATGTGTAGTTCCTGAGTGAGCAACCAATATAACATTTCCATTTTTTTCATCTGGATAGTTTGATGGTGATAAGAAGGTTAAGTTTTTACTGACATTATTGTCTTTATAGTTTTTATCATAAAATCCTTGTTGCAGGTTAATTTTATCAATAGTTAAAATGCCTAAATATCCGTTTGGATTAGGTGTAGGGACATATTCTTCTTGCGGAGTTTCTGGTGCTTCGATGTTTTGTGGGGTATTATCTTGTTTTTGATTGTCAATTTCACTATAAAGGGATATACTAACTTTTTGATAGGCTTTTTCTTTTTTTCCTTTTAAATAATCGGCTGAGATTAGTAACAATCCACCTATAATAGCTATAAAGGCAATAATAACAATGGTTCTATTACTTAATTTAGACATAATATATTCCTTTCTGGTTTTTGACTAATAAAAGTATAACATGGTTATACATAAAAGTAAAATAGACTTTTTTAGAGGATTTTATTTTAAAAAGTTTTTATATATTTTTTTGTTTTTAAGATAACTATTATCGTTTGGCATTATTTTACCTGCCTTTTCATTAGTGTCAAATGCTTTTTGATATTCTTTCAAGTAGTAGTAGCATACACCTAAATCTAAATATGTTAGATATTTTTCATATTCTGGGTTATTAGAATCATCTTTGGTATGAGCAGCAAGTTCTAACCAATAAACTCCTTGTTGATATTTATTTTGTCTTCGAAAAAAATCACCTATTTTATAAAGGCATGTAACTGTTGGCATTTGATTTTTTAAGATTAAAAATAAGGTATCTAATTCTTTAGAATCATTATTCAGAGCTTTATAACATTCCGATAGTTTTATTAAAGCCATATATAGATAGTGCTGATTCATTGTATAATTTTCAATTGTTTTTTTGACGAATTGTTCAAATTTATCAACTGCTTCTGAATATCTTTTCATATGATGCAGTTCACTAGCATAACAATATTCTTCTCTTAATGAAAATTTATGACCATTTTTAACCATTTGTTCAAAAATACGTATATTTCTATCTGGTTCATTTATAGTTATTTTATTATGAATAATCGTAATATCCGTTTGCACTATTTTACCCGTTGGCTGAATAAACTCATGGATTGGACTTTCCCATTTATATTTATTGGCTCTTTTTAAAAGTCGATAATTTCTTTGAATATATGTAGGTTTACCATTACTATCACGACTATAGATATATATCATAGTATACATATCTACAGTTCCATCCAATGATTCTTTTAGCTTTTTAAATTTATTATGTTCTTCTTTTGGTAAATAGTCATCAGCATCTAACCACATAATATAATCTTTTGTAGCTTTAGAAAAAGAGAAATTTCTGGCTTTAGAAAAATCATCAACCCATTTAAAATCATAGATTTTATTTGTGTATTTTTTAGCTATTTCTTTAGTTTTATCAGTAGAACCAGTATCTACAATAATTATTTCATCAACTAGGTTTTTGATGCTATTTAGGCAAGTGTCTAAGGTTTTTTCTTCATTTTTAACTATCATGCAGAGGGAAATTGTTTTCATTTATATCACCGCTTTTATTTTAACAGTTTATATGTTGTTTGACAATATATTTTTAAAAAAATTAGCACTCTCTATTGACAAGTGCTAATGGCAGTGATATAGTTATAATGTAGCCTTGTAAAAGGTTAAAATTTAAATGAAAAGGAGGCACGAACATGAACGAACAACAAGCCTATCAAGAAGGTTTACAAAATGTTTTAGAAAAATATGGTCGTGATATTACGGCGGCTGTTAAAGACGGTAAAGTCGATCCAGTTATTGGTCGTGATGATGAGATTCGTAGTATTACCCGTATTTTGTCACGTAAAACTAAAAATAATCCGGTTTTAATCGGAGAACCTGGTGTTGGTAAAACAGCGATTGTTGAAGGTTTAGCCCAACGTATTGTTAAAGGTGATGTTCCAAATAGTTTAAGAGATAAACGTATTTGGGAACTTGATATGGGGTCTTTGATCGCTGGTGCGAAGTATCGTGGTGAGTTTGAAGATAGATTAAAAGCAGTTTTAAAAGAAGTGAAGGACTCTGACGGTGAGATTATTATGTTTATCGATGAGATACATATGATAGTTGGTGCTGGTGCTTTAGAGGGAGCAATGGATGCCGGAAATATGCTTAAGCCAATGCTTGCACGAGGTGAGATACACTGTATTGGAGCAACCACTTTAAATGAGTACCGTAAATATATTGAAAAAGATGGAGCGCTTGAAAGACGTTTTCAAAAAGTGTTAGTATCTGAACCTACAGTACTAGATACGATTACAATTCTACGTGGTTTAAAGTCACGTTTTGAGGTATATCACGGTGTTACAATTAAAGATAGAGCTTTAGTTGCAGCAGCTACTTTATCTGACAGATATATTACTGACAGATTTTTACCGGATAAGGCAATTGATTTGGTTGATGAAGCGTGTGCAACTATTAAAGTGCAGCTTGAGTCAGTTCCAACTTCACTTGATACATTAACCCGTAAGATTATGCAGCTTGAGGTAGAAAAACAGGCACTCAAAAAAGAAAAAGATGAATTTTCTAAAAATCGAATTAAAGAAATTGATGAAAAATTAACTGGTTTAAAAGCTAAAGAAAAGGATTTAAGAGAGGCATGGGAACATGAAAAAGAAATTAATGCTTCAATAAATCGTAAAAAAGAGGAAATTGAAAAGGCTAACCATGATTTGGAATATGCCGAGTCTAAGTATGATTTAGAATCAGCGGCTAGACTTCGTCATGGGGTTATTCCAGCTTTAGAAAAAGAACTTGCTGAACTTAAGAAAAATAATAAAAATTCGATTTTAAGTGATGTAGTTGATGATGAATCAATTGCGGCGATTATTTCTAAGTGGACTAATATTCCAATTAGTAAGCTAGTTGGTACAGAACGAGATAAGTTACTTCATTTGGAAGATAATTTAAAGAAAAGAGTTAAAGGTCAAGATAAAGCATTACATTTAGTGAGTGAGGCGATTATTAGAGCACGAGCCGGTATTAAAGATCCAAATAGACCTATTGGTTCATTTATCTTTTTAGGTCCAACTGGTGTTGGTAAGACTGAGGTAGCTAAGGCACTAGCGTATGAGCTTTTTGACGATGAAAGACATATGGTTCGAATTGATATGAGTGAGTATATGGAGCCACATTCAGTTGCAAGACTAATTGGTTCACCTCCAGGATATGTCGGATATGATGATGGCGGACAGCTTACCGAGGCAGTTAGAAGGAATCCATATAGTATTGTACTATTTGATGAAATTGAGAAAGCGCACAAGGATGTATTTAATATTTTACTTCAAATATTAGATGATGGTAGAATTACTGATTCTCAAGGTAGAACAGTTGATTTTAAAAATACTATAATTATTATGACTTCTAATTTGGGTAGTGATTATATATTAGAGGGTCATAAAGATAGTGAGGATATGGTTATGGCTGAGCTTAGAAGAACATTTAAACCTGAGTTTATTAACCGTATCGATGAAATTATTGTATTTAATTCACTTTCTAAAGAAGTAGTTCATGAGATTTTAGATAAAATTATTGGTGAAATTGAATATAGATTACGCGATAAAAAATTAACACTTAATGTAACAAATAAGGCTAAAGAATTCATTATTGATAATTCTTATGATGAAAAATATGGAGCACGACCTATTAAAAGATATGTAAGCAGAAATATTGAGACTTTGATTGCCAGAGCTATTATTAATGAAGAGGTTAAATTTAATTCTGTAGTAACAATAGATGTGAAAGATGGAAAATTCATAATAAAATAAGGAAGCGAAAAATCGTTTCCTTATTTTTTATATCTTTGTGATAATACTTGTTTTTTAGCTAATACCCAATCATAGTTTTTACTGATAATTACTGAATCACAGTATGGACATTTTGATGAGTTGACGTTTTCAAGTGGTGCACCACAGTTTGGACATTTATTTTGTTTTTGACTAATTCCTTTGTTGAATGTCATGGCATAGTTATATATAACTTTTTTCTTATTTGTGCCTCTTACTACTTTATTTGTTTTATCTGTTATATAGTCATAACATTCTATTTGCATAATTACAGTTAAAGAGACAATATCTTTTTGAATGTCCATGCCAACTATATTGAAACCAAGTAAGTTAAAGTCTTTCATAATATTGGTTTGTTTTTTGACTTTTAATGTGGTTAACTGTGATTTATACATGTTAAACATTTCGTCAGTAACACATTTACGCATGCTTTCATAGTCAAAGTTCATCCAAGCAATTTGAATTTTTTGGTATATATCAAAGGCTTGATCTTTAAATTTATTTTCATCAAAGTCTGGTAATAATTGTTTTAGTTTTACCGGGTCATATGGAGGAATATTACTTAGGTTAGTCTTTGGAAAATTATTGATGTTTTGCTTTTTGGCATTCATGATGATAATAGCAGTAATAATTAAAACAAAGGCTAGAGAAATTAAGGCACTTACAGGATCTACTGGTCCTGTAGATATGTATGTACCGCCATAAGAGGAACCTCCACTCCAACTTGAGCCTGATGAAAAGCCTCCGCCGCCAGAATAGCTACCGTCAAAACCGGAATCAGCTTCTGGATGATAGATTGGTATAAGTAAAATGAGGGCAGTTAAAAACATTAAAAATATTGTTTTGACCTTTTTATTCATATTTGTCTCCTTATCTAGTTTCAATAGAAGTTAATAGCCAATCAGTATCTTTTAAATTGTAAATAGTTCCACAATATGGGCATTTTCCATTAGCGTTGACGTCGATAGATGCACCACACCCCGGGCACTTTCTAACTGAACCAGTTTCTTTATAATTGATTTTTTTGGTGAATGTCAAATAGTTATTTTTTTCACTTCTGACATCAGTATCACCACTTATATAATTAGCATCTTCATCCATCAAATAATCTAAGTAACGTGATAGGATATGTACCTGAATCACCATATCCGTATTTGTTACACTATAGTTTAATATATCAGTTTGTGCGACGTTTATTTCGTCATACATTTGAATGAGATGTTTATTATTTAAATCATCTATTTTTTGCTTATATTGATTATAGACTTCATCTGACAAAAAATGTTTAACGTTATCTAGTTCTTTAGTAACAATTGCCATATGAAGTTGAATGAAAACATTATCGACATAGGTTTTAAATTTACTTTCAGAAAATTCTGGATCGTATTTTAGTATTTCATTCATTATTTTGCTTCCTTACCACAGTTACTACAGAATTTTCCGGTTAATTTAGCACCACAATTACTACAGAATTTAGGTGTATTTGTGGTTTGGGCAGCACCAGCAACAGCTTGTGGGGCTTGAGTGTTTTGTGCTTGTTGGATATTTTGCTGTTGATTATTTAAGTTTTGATTTACAGCATTAATCATATTAGCACCGGCTTGGTTAGCAAGTCCCATACCCATGAATCCCATCATAGAACCAGATTCATTAGAGGCAGCACTTTCCATGGCTTTAGCAGATGAGCTAGCCATTAAGCCAGATTGTAAAGTTGGGTCTGAAAAGATTTTTGCGTCATCGATACGTGAAACTCTTTCCATTGATTCTTCAGTTAAGTTAATGTCACCCATAGCAACGTCAGTGACCATAAGTCCATATTGCTTTTTCCATGAGTCATCTAGGCATTTATTCATTTCATCAGAAATTTCACTACCATATAGTCCCATGTCACCGAATGATACTTTTTTATTTCGCATAACATTTGAAATAGCTAAGGTTACTTTTTCGATGAATTTAGTTTTTAATTGACTTCCGACTACTTCATCAAAGGTGATAGTATCTTTTGGATTAGTACCGATTACACTGGCAATTAATATAGCTGGGTCCACTACTCTAACAGCATATTCACCGAAGAAGGTTACTTCTAGGGTACCATATTTTTCATCGGTTATTTTTTTAGGCTGCGGACTACCAAATTTATTACCTAAAATATTTTTGGTATTAACGTAATATACTCTTTGGTCGTGAGCTGGCTGTCCACCATAAGTAATACGTCTACCAATATTTTTTATTGTTTCTTTTACACCTTTAAAGAAACCACCATCAAAGACTGTAGGTTCAGTGCTTTGTTCATAGGTATAAATACCTGGTTCTGCTGAAAAGTCAGCAATGGCTCCATTATCAATAATCATCATTGCCATTCCTTCTGGTACAACAATTTGACTACCTTTAGTGATGATGCCTTCTTCAGGATTTTTATTTCCTTCTCCATGGTGCAAAATCCCTCTTTGAATTAATACATTATTTGGAACGCTTGGGCATTCGATAAATTCTTTAAATTGATCACCTAATCCAGATGATACTGAACTAGTTGCGGCTTTTATTAAACCCATTATTATTCACTCTCCTTTTATTTTAATTATATACTAGTTAATATTTTATAGCAAGAAAAAAGCAACTTTTAATTGATTGTTTCAAACATTTTTGATTTATATTAGTTTTGCAAAACAAAATGCCAAGTTAATATATGTAAAAATGCACAAAATTGTTATTTTATAACATAAAATCATAGGTAAGAGAAATATAGCCTATGATTTTTTTTATAATTAATTGGTAGATTTATTTTGATTAGGTTTTTCTTCTTCAGTAATTGCTTTATCTAAGATATTTAGAAGTCTATTTTGGTTATTGATTAGGGTTTCAACTTTATGATGAAGATCTTCTAGAAGTAATTCACTTTTTAAATCAATTTTGTAATCATTTTGGTTTCTTAGACTGTCTTTTTTGGAAGCACGGTTTTGACTCATCATGATAATTGGCGCTTGCAAAGCGGAAATACATGATAGCAAGAGGTTTAACAAGATGAAAGGATATGGATCAATTTCTTTATCAGTTAATATTATGGTATTTAAAATAACCCAGCCTATTAGGAAAAATAAGAATAGAAATATGAATGGCCAACTACCAGCAATTTCGGATATTTTATCAGCCATTTTTTCACCAAAAGTAAGATTTCTTTCTTCTTCTTTATCGACATCGACGGCTATTGAAGAATTAGCTAAAAGATCAATAATATCTTCTTTATCTTGTTTTTCTAGATTCTGATGAAGGATCATTTGGACAATTTTTCGTTTATCTTTTTTTGACATGTTATCACTCCTTGTACTATTTAAATATAACATTATGTTTTTATTTAAGCAAGAAAAAAGCCTAATTATGACTTAATTAGACATTTATTTGAATAAGTTTTTCATCTAATATGGAGTAAAGATATGTTTCAGTTGGTTGATTGGTTATCTGTTCGATATATGTTTTATAACCTTTGATTTGTTTTAAGTAGGCTTCATCTTCAGTATGTTTTAATTTATAATCAATTATGATATTATGATTTTCTTTAACCAAAAGTAAATCTATTATACCATGATATTCTTCGTTGTTTTCCTCATAAATAAATTCATATTCTTTGTATATTTGTTTTGCATTTTTTAATATACCAGTATTTATAAATGAAGTAATTTTGTTTTTTTCAAATTGGGTTAAGTTAGTGAAATTAGGATGTTTAAAATTGATGTTTTCAAGTATATTGTGCATTTTTATTCCAAGATCAATATTTTGTTTTTCTTCTTTAGTGTATAAAGTATGCGAAGTTTTAGAAAAATGAGATTGTGTTATTTCTTCTTTTTGAATATTTAATTCTTGGACTGTAAATTTAGGTTTAGGCTGTTCTGATGCTTGGAATACTGTTTTTTTGGACAAATTATAATCTTTTGTTAGGTTTATTTTGGACAGGTCAATAGTGGTTAAATATTTTTCTAATGAAGGATAAATAGAATTTAAAATATTTTGAAATGACAAGTATTTTAATCTAATACTATCATCGATAACGCCATTATCTTTAATAACAATATCTTCCTTCATTTTAGTAATTAAAATCATTTTTTCTCTAGCTCTAGTTAAAGCGACATAAAACAAGCGAATTCTTTCTGAAATTTCTTCTTTCATATAATCGTGTTTCATTAAAGTTTTTAAGATGGTACTTTTTGGAGTATCATCAAAATAAGGAATAATAAAGCCATATTTATCAGAAAAATAGAAAATGTTTTTTAAATCGTCAATATTGAATTTTTTACTTAGGCCACTAAAATAACAAATGGGAAATTCTAGTCCTTTAGAAGCATGGATAGTCATTATTTTTACGGAGTTAGAGTCGTCTTTATTTAACGCAAGAGTAATATCTAATCCTTCTTCTAAGACTTCATTTAAATATTCTAAGAAATCTTTTATTTGATAACCTAGTTTATCACAGTTTTGGGCAACTTTTATGAGGGAGTCGATAATAGTAATTCTTTGTTTAATATTACCTATAGTGATTAGTTTTTTATAAATATCAAAGGTGTCTATAATTTTTCGCATTAATGTTTCATTAGTAATTTCATTTAAATTTTGTTTTAAAGTTACACATTTTTCCCAGATTGTAGTTTGTTTGAAGTCATTGTTTTGCAGGTGAGTTAAGATTTCATTATCTGACATATTGAATAAATAACTACGGGCTAAAGAAGTGAAGGAATATTTAAAGTTGACATCTATATTATTGGATAAGATTAAGTTATAGATATGTTTAAAGATAACTATTTCATCTGAGTTACTAATAGCTTTATCACGATAAATAGTAATGGGAATATTTAGGTATTCAAATATTTTTTTATAGAGTTCAAATTTGGATGATCTATCAATTAAGATGGCACAATCTTTATATTCTAGTTCTTTGGGTTGATTGGTTTCTTTATCCATGATTTGAAAGTGATTGTTAATTTTATTTTGGAGGTCATTAGCAATAGTAAATATTTCAATTTCCTCATCAGTATAAGATTTATCTGGCAGGCTTTCATATGTCAAAATGTCCATGTTATAGTTTTCTTTTTTTATGGCATTATAAGCTGTGTTACCAAAGATCATTTGGTGGCTTTCAATATAATCTGCACCGCCAATATTTGAATCCATAATTTGATTAAACATTTCATTAATATTATTTAAGACTTCTTCTCTAGAACGGAAGTTTTTATTTAAATCAATTTTGATACCATTTATTTTTTTACTATAGTTTTCATATTTAGTTTTGAATAAATCAGGGTTAGTATGTCTAAAACGGTAGATGGATTGTTTAATATCGCCGACCATATAGACATTGTTTTTTTCGATGTAGGAAATAAATGTTTCTTGAATATCATTAGTATCTTGGTATTCATCGATGAGAATTTCACTATATTTTTGTTTTAAGTTTTCTCTAATAGTGGGATTGTTTTTTAAAAGGTTAATTGCCATTCTAGCTATGTCGATAAATTCATAAACATTTTTAGATTGTTTAAACTGATGTAATTGGACATCTAGTTTTAATATTATTTCGATTATTATTTCGGTATAGTCTTTAGTTTGATAAATAGTATTTTTTATATAGTTTAAATCTGGATATTTAGTAAGTTCTTTTAATTCTTTGATTATATTGTTTATTTCTTGTTTGTTTTTTTTGGCTTCATCTTCGCTTCCTTTTGGGAGGTTTGGTAATCTTTCTGGAAATGACAGTTTGATTTTATCATAGTCTTCATATAGTAGTAAGTTAGATAGTGAGGTGTTTAGTTTTTCAATATATGTACCATCTACGTAAAAACTTAAACTGTGGATTGTATTTTTTAGGCTTTTTTGTTTATCATGGATTAAGTTTAAATATTCATTTAAGTACTGCTTTATTTTAGATGGTTGAAAATAATTTTCGATGTAGTTATTTAAAAATTCATCTTTATTATACAAGTTATCAAGACTATCATTTAGTTTTAAAATATATTTAATGATTTTTTTATCATCTTTTAAGGTGAAGTCACCGATGAGTTTTAAAAATTTAGGGTTTTTAGTTTGATAATAGTTATCAAAGATATGTTGAATAATATGTTTTTTTTCTAAAGACATGATACTAGAATCCACAATAGATAAATCTGGTGATATGTTTAGATAATGGCTATATTTTTTGACTAATGATAGGGCATAAGCATCAAAGGTGGTAATATCAGCGGTATCTACTTTGGCTAATTCATCGTTAAGGTTGGATTCGATGATTTTTTTTCTGATACGGTCTTTCATTTCAGCAGCGGCGGCATTAGTAAAGGTTAGGATTAAGAGATTATCTAAACTAATTCCTTGTTTTAATTTAGTTAAGACTCTTTCTGATAATACGGCTGTTTTCCCTGATCCAGCTCCAGCAGATACAATGATATTAGTACCACTTTGATGAATGGCTTCTTCTTGTTCTTTAGTCCATTTCGGCATTGTTATCATCTCCTATTATGTCTTTAAATTTTACTTCTTTTAAGTCTTGAATGTCTTTTTCTTGAACAAAACATATATCTTTAAATTTACAATATTTACAACTTAGATTTTCATTCTTAATACGTTTAGGTTTGATTTCAAATTGTCCGTTTAATATTTTATTGATTAGGTTATTGATATGATTGTCAGTTAATTCAACTAGTTTATTGATATTTTGACGATTTAATATTTTGGCATGGACATAAAAGCCATTTTTTGTTGTTTTCATACTTTTGATGATTTCGCTATTTTGATAGGTATCATCAATTTGACTGATGATATTTTCTATATTAATGGTATAGCCAGTGAGTTTAAGGTTTTGTTTTATATCTTTTTCGGTATCATCACTATCTAGTGTTTGCTCAGAGAGTATTTTTTGGAGGTAAAAACCATTGACTTGATAGTTATTAAGACCTTTTTGGACTAGATAAATATAAGTAGGTAACTGCATATTTAAACCATAGTTGATATTATCTAAGGTGGATGAAACATTACCGGTTTTATAGTCAATGATAATGGCATTTATATGTTCATTTTCTTCGTGGTAGTTTATTTTATCAATGATGCCTTTAAAGGTTATTTTGATGTTTTTTGATTTATCAATTTCCACTGGAAGTTCAGTAAGATGGTGTTGATACTGGCTATGTTTTTCTTGCCATTTAATTATATCAATGTCTTGTTTTAGGATAGTATATAGTTTATCTATATAGAAAGTTTCTTTTGGAGTAAGTTCTTTATCTTTTAAATATCCATAGTATTCTTTTTCTAAATCAAAATTGTCATCATAAAGGTGTGAAAGTGTACTGTGAAAAAGGTTACCTATTAATAAAGGAAATGTTTCTTCAAACGGTTCTAGTTTTAATATGTGTTTTATATAGAATTTAAATGGGCATAAAGCATAGTTATTAAGACTTGTATAAGATAGGGTTAATCCTTTTTTTAAATAGTTTATTAACAGGTTATTATCAACAGGGTGATACTGATTTGTGTAAGTACTAAAGTTTAAATTAGGGTATTGATTATATAATAAATTTAAATTTGGATCTTTTTCATTATAATTATAATAATTATCTAACATAATACCTAATTTTAGCTGATTGAAGTCGTTTGAGTATGCAAAGGACATTGGATGATGTTTTTGAATTTCTAGATTTAATTCACTAATGATAAATGAAGGAAAGAAGGTACTAAAGGTATCTTTTAGTTTATAAGATATAGTTAAGTTAGGAAATGTTTTGATTAGGTATTTAATATGATTTTTAGCAATTTCGTTTTTTTGAATAGATGTAAGCATACCTAATTTTGTTTTTTCATTATCAGCAATAATATCATCATCTTTATATATATGAGGAATAATTCCTTGGTTTAAGCCTAAAATATAGTAATGTTTAGTTTGGTCAGTAATTTGATTTATATCAATTATTTTAATGGCATTTTTGGTTTCTTTGGATTGAAGTGATATGGTTTGCATTTGGGCTGTAATGATTTGTATTGATATGCTATCAATTTGAGGAAATGATAACGTATTAATTACATCAATAATTTGATTTTTTAAATCAGAATTAGGGATATTATCTAAGGCTTGATTTAAGTCATGAGTTTGATTTAATTTGTTCAGGAATGTTTGGGTTATTTTGGAGCTATAAAGAGAAGATGTTTTAGAAAATACAAAGGGAATATGAAATAAGTTAAATATTCTGATGAATTCACTTTTATAATCATTATTAATACCAGCTATAAAGATATTATTAATATCAATCTTTTGATTTATTATTTTATCCAAGATACTTTCAGCAGTATAGATTATTTCTTCGGTTTGGGAAGCAAATTCATGGACTGGTTTATTTTCATTACCAATTTGGGTATCAATGATTTTTAAGTTATATTTATTTAATTCATTTAAAATATATGGGTCAATATCATCATATCCAATAATGGTAATATTATTTAAATTTTCCTTAAACAATGGATTTTCATTTAAAAGGTTTTCTTGTTTTAGTGTTTCATAATATGGTTTAATTGTTTTACTGTTTACAAAAATATGATCTAGGTATGTTTTGGCAGTAAGATAATTTAAGTTAAATTTTTTCATGATAAAATAAAGAGCTTCTTTTTTATAAGTTCCATAATAATTTTGTAAAAATTCTTCTTTAGTCATTATTTTGATGTTGATTAGTGTGTTGGTTTTCGAGATGTTTTTTAAGATTTCTTTTTTTAGATGATTTGGAGCAATTACGATTCCTTCTAATTTGTTTAACATTTTATCACTACTTTCCTTTTTCATTATAACATGAGTTTTTTTATTTGGGACTTTTATGGAATTTTTTTTAAAAATAAAAGCAGATTTTTTTCTGCTTAAAGATTATGATATTTATGATTTACAGCTGTTAGAATTTTTTCACGTTCGCCTTGATATTTATTTAAAATTTGTTTTATAGTTTTGGTCGGATGTTTACTTAGTGAACTATTTTCTAAAAATAAACCTTCTTGGCATATACGTTCTAAGTCATTCATAATATCATATTTATGAAAATCATTATATAGATTAGTGGAAAGGTTATAATTTCGCTGTTTTGCTTCTATAATATCTTTTATTAATAATGGATTGGTTTGAATACTTTTGCGGCGCATTTTGTTTAGTAGTTTTACTACGTCAAAAGAAGATATTCTTACATAAGATGAAAAATAAGTTAAATCATTAAATAAATCTAACCATGGTCCAGTAATGCCATAACCACCACCATAAACTTTTCTATCTACTCTTTCAATTCCACTTTCAAATGTTTTAGCATAATTATTAATACAGTTTTCTTTGATTAAAGCATAATAAACTGGATCACATATAAGTGATATACTATTTAGATTTTTTATTTTGTCGGAATTAAAAACGATATTTTTTATATGTTTAAAACTGGAGGGGGTATCTAATTGTTTTCTAGTTATTTGATAGTTTGAATCTTTTAATACAATTGTATTAATTAATTGTTTTATCCGTTTTATAGTAAAATAATAATGATGATTTTTGGAATTAGAAAAATAAACATAATGGTCAGTAGTATTATTGAAACGGTTATTTCTAATATCAAAGTACTCAAAACTTTTGTGTCCTTGGAATCGGTAAAATTCTTTAGCGCCATCATTTAATAAATTGTTTGTTATTTCGTTATATGTCGTCATTTGTATCACTTTCTTTTGTTGATATATTACATGTTTTATTCATGTAGGTCAAATTATTTGTTTTGAATTGAAATTTTTTGATGTATAAATATTTTTAAAATTTTATTTAGTCTGAAAATAATAAAAAGAGGATTAACTCCTCTCAATATATTAGAAATTTTACATTTTTTGATTTTTGTAAAATTTATTTGAAATTTTGAAAAGAACTCTTTTATCCTAAGAGAGAAACAGTACCAAAAGAACAATGTCTTTTGGTTTTTTCTTTTATGAGTTAATTATACAACAGTTTATATAAAATGTCTACCTTTTTGTGCAAATTTCAGAGAAAAAGAGTAAAAGTTCTTCGCAATCATTAAACTATAAATACTACATACAAAAAAAATTATATTTGTTAAAATATGATTATAAGAATAAAGGTGGTTATGTAGTAATGAATAGAAAACAAAGACGAGAACTAAAAAAAGATAAAAATTTACTTAATGAATTATATTCTATAATAAAAAAATATTTACCAGAATTATTAGATAGATTTAATAACTTAACGGACATGAGAAATCAAAGTTATATTAAATATTCTATGAAAGTAATATGTGTAACTAGACTATTTCCTTTACTTTGTGGAATAACTACTATGACAGATATTTCTTCTGATTATTTTAATACTGATAATTGTATTAATAACTTATCAAATATATGTAATGAACAATTAAAAGAACTACCTTATTGGGAAACTATCCAAGATGTATTTGAAAATATTAATATTGATGAATTAAGGGATATTCAAAAATATATTATTAAAGCTTTAATACGCTCAAAGATGTTCGATAAATACAAATATAATGGTTATTTTCAACTCGTAATGGACGGGTCTGGTTTATCTAGTCATAGTTATAACTTAAATAACAATTGTATCAAGAAGAAATATAAAGATGGACATATTGCTTACTGTAAATACATTTTAGAATGTAAATTAATTGCAGGTAATTTAGTTTTAAGTTTAGACAGTGAATGGATAGAAAACGAAGAAAATTTATCCGATAAACAAAAACAAGATTGTGAAATTAAAGCTTTTAAAAGAATGGCAACAAGAGTAAAACAAAATTATCAAAAATATAAATTTATCATAACTGCTGATGCACTATATTGTACTAGTCCCATAATGGATATTTGTAATAAAATGAACTGGAAATTTATTTTTAATTTTAACGAAAGATTAAAAACTGTATGGAAAGATTTTAATGATTATATCAAATACTTTAATGACTGTAATCTTAATAACTATTATCTCGACAAAAATTACAAGTATAAAAATCAAGTCTTTAATATTATCAAATTTACTTTAAATAAAAAAGGAAAAGTCACTAACTTCCATTACATAACTAATTTGGAGACTAAAGATAATAATATCAAAGATATTGTATGTTTAGGAAGAAATCGTTGGAAAATAGAAAATCAAGGTTTTTATACACAAAAACATAGAACTTTTAATATTACTCATTTAAATAGTAGAAATGATATTGCCATGAAAAATCATTATTTATTTATACAAATTGCTCATACTATTAGGCAACTATTGGAACAAGGTAATATTTTAGTTAAATCTTTAAATATCAAAATAAAATAAAAGAAGTAAGTCGGTTACTTCTAACCTCACTTACTTCAACCACATCAGATCTTAATCATTTACAAACCAATTTTCAATTAAGATTTGATACTTAAATTATACTATATTTGTTCTTTGAAATCACTACTTTTTTTGATTTTTTTAACATAATTATCATGTTTTTTTATCGTGTCTTAATTTTCTATGTTTTGCGAAGAAAAAATTAGATAATTCTTATTTACAGTTTTTTATATGTTATTTTATCTAATTTTTTTATTTTAATTTATTTACTCTTTTTTACTGTTCTTTTTTAATCAAAAATTAATAGCCATTTAAATCTATTGGTTTTCACTAATATTTTTTAAATAATTTGTTCAGTGAAAAAGAGTAAATTTAATTAAATAATAGAAAAGTGAAAAAATCTTGAGTAAAATAAATTTAATGAATTTTTTCTTCTCAAAGTATAAAAAACAAGCATGAGAAAAAAAACACTGTGTAAAGTGCGAAAAAAATAAAGCAAAATAGTGATTTCAAAGAACAAATATAGTATAATTTAAGTATCAAATCTTAATTGAAAATTGGTTTGTAAATGATTAAGATCTGATGTGGTTGAAGTAAGCGAGGCTAGAAGAAACCTGCTTACTTCTTTTATTTTGAGATTTAAAGATTTTACTAAAATATTTCCTTGTTCTAATAGTTGCCTAATAGTATGAGCGATTTGTATAAATAAATAATGATTTTTCATGGCAGTATCATTTCTACTATTTAAATGAGTAATATTAAAAGTTCTATGCTTTTGCGTATAAAAGCCATGATTTTCTATTTTCCAACGATTTCTTCCTAAATATACAATATCTTTGATATTGTTATCCTTAGTTTCCAAATTAGTTATGTAATGAAAACTAGTGAGTTTTTGTTTTTTATTTAAGGTAAATTTAATAATATTAAAAACATGTTTTTTATATTTATAATTTTTATCTAGATAATAGTTATTAAGATTACAGTCATTAAAATATTCGATATAATCATTAAAATCCTTCCATACTGTTTTTAGTCTTTCATTAAAATTAAAAATAAATTTCCAGTTCATTTTATTACAAATATCTATTATGGGACTAGTACAATATAGAGCATCGGCAGTTATGATGAATTTATACTTTGGATAATTGTGTTTTATTCTGGTTGCCATTCTTTTAAAAGCTTTAATTTCACAGTCTTGTTTTTGTTTATCAGATAAATTTTCTTCATTTTCTATCCATTCACTATCTAAACTTAAAACTAAGTTACCCACTATTAATTTACACTCTAAAATATATTTGCAATAAGCAACATTGCCATCTTTATATTTTTTCTTTATACAGTTATTATTTAGATTATAACTATGACTGGATAAGCCCGAACCATCTATTACCAACTGAAAATAGCCACTATATTTATATTTATCAAACATTTTTGAACGTATTAAAGTCTTAATAATATATTTTTGAATATCTCTTAATTCATCAGTATTAATATTTTGAAATACGTCTTGAATAGTTTCCCAATAAGGAAGTTCTTTTAAATTTTCATTACATATATTAGCCAAATTATTAATACAATTATCAGTATTAAAATAATCAGAAGAAATATCTGTCATAGTAGTTATTCCGCATAGCAATGGAAATAGTCTAGTTACACATATTGCCTTCATGGAATATTTAATATAGCTTTGGTTTCTAATGTCAGTTAAGTTATTAAATTTATCTAATAATTCTGGTAAGTATTTTTTTATTATGGAATATAATTCGTTAATTAAATTTTTATCTTTTCTTAATTCTCTTCTTTGTTTT
>CALVRX010000009.1 GCA_944358815.1 uncultured Bacilli bacterium
ATATTTATTTTTCAAAATTGTCGCAAGAAAGTGACATTAATGATTTAAATGAGAGAACAGAAAGAGAATTATTTTATAAAAATTATACATACGATAAAATTATCAGTATGGATGAAAATGAATTTTACGAATATATTAGCAAACTATGGGCAATGATTATGTGGGGGAATAAGCATTATATTATAGATAAATATATTTCAGATAATGGTTTTGAAAATTTAAAAAAATCAATTGCTAACTTATTGTATGGTAAAGAACCTATAGAAAAAAGATGGGATTATTTTAAAGAAAAAATAAAAGGGTTTGGACCAGCAATGATGAGTGAATTACTGTGTTATACAAATCCAAATGAATACATGATTTGGAATACAACTGCTACAATAGCATATAAAAATTTAGAAATAAAAGATATTCCTAAGCACAACTATCAGTTAACCGGAAAAAAATATATAGAATTAACTAGTTATAGCAAAGAGATTCAAAAAGAAATTGAAAAAAGGTATAACCAAAAAGAAAATTTACTATTTGTAGACTATTTCTTTTGGGATTGTTTAAGAGATTCTGAGGAGGATAAACGAGAAGAAGAAAAAACTAATGAAACAGTTGTGAATAATAAATCTTATCATAATGAAATTGTTGATTATATAAAGAATATAGGCACACTACTTGGATATAATTCAAATGTTAAAGGAAATATAAAAAATTCTGGAAAAATAGCAGATGCAATATGGGAATTTAATGTCGGGAATTTAGGTAAAATAAAATATGTATTTGAAGTACAAGATAGTGGATCAATAGATTCTTTGATAGTCAGTTTAATGAATGCGTCACAAGATATATCTGTTCAAGCAGTTATTGCAGTGTCTGATGAAACACAAATACATAAAATAAAACAACACTGTAATAATATTCACGGAAGCTTTAATGATAAATTAAAATTTTGGGATATTAATGAAATAGCAAGAGCATATAAAGAATTAAGTGAATCTATGGAAATTATAAATAAAGCTATTAATATAGATATAGATAAATAAATTTTTTTAAATTTATACTTGCAATTTCCCTCAACTAGAATTAACATACACTACAAGGAATCGATTTTTATCTGAAATTTTTAAAAGATGATGCTCATCGCCCATGATAATAAGAGTCGAAATGCCATATAATAATTGGTGTTTCTTTTCGTTTATGATATACTAATTTTAGATTGATATTGATGGATTTTTGTATGATAAAAAATTTAACTGATAATGTAAGATAAAGCGAAACAGTTGAAAACTAATTAATAATGGTTATACTATTAAATATAAAAACAGTAATAAGCAATATAACTATTTAGAAAAAAGAGTTCAAATTGAAGGTAATGGTAGTAGGTCAAACAACTTAAAATATTTTAAAGAACTTGTTTCTAAAATTAGTATTGTTATTGAAAATTACAATGTTTTAAACGATTGATATAAGTATTTAAGTAACTTAAGAAAAGAAAGTATACTTAATTTTTGTTTAAAAGGAACATTATCATCTGTTTATAAACAAGTCAATTATGTAAAGTTTTCACTCGTTTTAATCTAAGTCAAAAATTAGCTACACAAAGAGTTCTTGATAATAGAATAAGTGTTATAGAATGTCCTCCAGATACTGAAAAAAAGCAAACGATATTAAATATAATTTCAAATTTAATTCTGAACAATGGAACAATTGCTGTTGATTCTAATAATAATTCAACTATTCAAAATGTATGAAATGTTGTAAAACCAGAAACTTCATTTACTTTAGTTGAAATAAAACAAACACCAAGACATCTAACAATATCCACATAAGATTTTATTAAATATTCTTTAAAACGGTGTGATGAAAAAATAAATATAATACAAAAGAACACCATACCCATAAAAAAACATAAATAAGAATTTTCAAATGTTATATCAATAGAAATATAACTCTTAATGCTTTCCATTATCTCATCATACTTGTTATATGGATACAAGCTACCACTTTCTAAGACTAGATTAATAATAAGATAAGAAAGAATCAGTCATAGTTATGGATTCAAAGCCCCTTGTTATAAATTATCATTACTCAAATTTAATATTTTTAATTCTTACTTATAAGTAAAAATTAAAAATATTCTATCATAAATTAATGAGTTTTCTCTTCATTAATTTACACCTTAAAGTATACATGTTATAATATTCATGAAAGAGGTGTTAAATTGTTTAAAATATCAAACTATACCGACAATGATGATGTAAAAGTTCTTGAAAATAATGGAGCTTTTACCGTAGTAGAATACTTAAAAGATTTAAGTGTAACTCCTGCTACCGCTCAAGTTAGCTATTTTAGTAACTTGATGAATATCAGAAAAAGACAAGTAATTTGCGATACTAGTGTATCACCAGTTACAATTCAAGCTGGAGCCATGCAATGGATGGTTGGCGATGTTACAACTACCACAGGTGTTAAAGGCGTTGGTGATTTGCTTTCCAAAGCTGTTAGAGGTAAAGTAACAGGCGAATCCGCTATAAAACCAGAATATGAAGGACAAGGCATAATCGTCCTAGAGCCTACTTATAAACATATTTTACTTATAGATTTAAATGACTGGAATGAATCTATTGTTTTAGATGATGGACTTTTTTTAGCTTGTGAATCAACATTAAAGCAAAAAGCCGTTATGCGTAGTAATGTTTCATCAGCCGTAGCTGGTAATGAAGGATTATTTAACCTAGGAGTTCAAGGTAAAGGTATTTTATGTATTGAATCTCCATGTCCTAAAGAAGAATTAATCGAAATTGAATTAAAAGATGATGTCCTTAAAGTAGATGGTAATATGGCTATTGCTTGGAGTGGTAGTTTAACATTCACCGTCGAACGTTCTGGCAAAAGTTTGATTGGCTCCGCCGCTTCTGGTGAAGGTCTAGTCAATGTATTTAGAGGAACAGGTAGAGTTTTACTCGCCCCAGTAGATAAATTAAATTAATAGCTTATTAATATAATAAAGTAAAGTTCCATTTCTAGTAGTCTTGATGAAATTACAACTAATAATAAATGAATTGTTGAAAGAGAGAAATTAAAACCTCTTTTTTTCATGCTTTAATTAAATTAAATAAATATTTCATAAATATACTATCAGTTTTTATCAAAAAATATTACCATTGGTATAACAAAAAAGATAAGCATATAGCTTATCTCATCAGTCCATACATAATCCTAAAACTCAATTACTTTACCATTCGCTTGAATTATCTTTTTATAAAATTCCATAGCCCAATTATAATATTCCATACATAAATTATTCAAATGTTGTCCATATTTATTATCCTTATTGTCATTGTAAAAATCACTAATCTTGATTTTCGTTTTGTTGTTGCTCATAAACCACTTTGTTTTCTTAATATAATCGATCAACTCATCTTCAAATAACACACCTTCAAAATTAACATATAAATCACTAAGCATCACATAATTATCATCATAAGCTAGTGTATATGAATATCCACTTGTATTATCACAATCAAATTCAATATCGAAAATCTTATCTTTAAATACGGAATAACTATCATTTGTGATATTTTCAAATAATCGTCTTAAAAAAATCTCATTAAAATTCTTAGTATCAAAATACTCAAACATCTCATAATCACTAGATAAAAATGCGACAACACCATTAAAATATTGTTTGTAATCATCAAAACTATTATTATCAGCTTTAACTACATACATCACTCTTAAATATTTTTCAAAATTCTCATCAGTAAAATCTACTAACTTGTATATTTCCTTAAATACACCAATCTTTATTAACTCATTAATATCTTTGTCAGTTAAAGAAAAATTATTAGATAAATGCCTCTTAGATGCCATACAACTTCCATCAACATCTTTATAAAAAGCATAATCATATAAAAAATTTTCTGAAACACCAGTTTTATTTGCAATAAACTCAACTAATTTTGGATATAACCTCCATGATAAATCTACATCACCAGTTTCCCTTATATAAAGAAAAATCAAGCCCAAAAATTCATTAGAAACCACTAAATCAAATATAAAATCATATCTGTCGTTTTTTAATTCCTCACATACTTTACTCATAACCTCATCTTTAAAATCTGCCTTTTCAAACTCCAATAAAACTTCAAATTTACTTAAACCTTCATCATAAAAGCTATTTTCAACTTTCTTTAAATATTCTCTTGTTTTACGTTCCTCTGGAGATAATTCCGAAACTTTATCTCTCTCACTAACATGTGTATGTATAACATATTTAATTTTATTACCATCTATAATTTTAGCCAAATCCTTACTATATGGAATATCAAAATACGTACATATATCCGGAAAATCATCTAAAAGTTGATCATATTCAAAACCAATCCCCTCCTCAGATAATACTTCTAACTCTAACTTCAAATACTCAGGTAAAAGTGGAATAATAGTATTTCTATTTTCATTAAATAAATTTTTTATTTCTTTTTGAAATGCCTCTGGACCATACTTCACACAAGCAAATTCAAATAAATATTTTCTCCCCATAAAAAATTTCAAAGCTATTTTTTTATAGTCAAATTCATATCCAAATTTCTCGAATCTTTTCAGTAAATCCGGTATAGCCGTATAATTTTTATCTTCATAAGAATGATCAGCACTAAGATAATAATCTATTAATTCTAAAGTCTTTTTAACCAAAAAATCCATAAAAATTCTATCATTATACTTCTCTGCAATATTAATACTGTGCCAAATCTTTTGATTATACCAAACAAATGGCATATCAGGATAATCAAAAATATCTAACTCATCCCCATCGACACTAATAAGATCCATCTCATCAAAATTATCCATCAACCGTTTAATAAGTATTTTATAATTCTCTTTATCCACATCTATATCATCGCTAAGTAACAAATTTGTATATTGGTTAAAATAAATAATACTGTGGATAATCTCCTTTTTATAATCTAAATAATCCCTTTCTAATTGCTCATTAATAAAATCGTGAATTGAATGATTAACAAAATCAATTGCCCTCAGCTCATTATCAAACTTTGTAAAAGTATTTTCTAGTTCTTGAACATATAAATTAAAATCCCTTAACTTTATATCCTTCATACCATCGACAAACAAAATAAAACACTCTTTAAGTTTATCAATATATATAGGCGGATTCGATATTGCCATAATGTAAGTAATTATTCTAGAACTCTTACTAAGTTTATAAAAAATATTCTCAAAATAGCCAAAAGGATTATTCAAATATTCCATTAAGTCGTCATAAAAATCATAACCATTACTTGCCTGCATATCATGGTGTTGGCTTATATAATAAGAAATAGTTCTAGGTGAATAATTCATCATTTCTGTAATTTTATCCACATTATAAAGTAATATAGAAATAACATTATAATCCAAATTAGAATTCAATACATGTGAAATTAATATCTTAGTCTTCTCTAACTTGGTGAAGTCAGAATTAGAATGATAAATCCTTCTCTCAACTTCTCTACCACCTTGAATATGTAAAGCATTCAAACCTTGCTTTAAAACATATTCCCTAGTAGTCATAATTAAATAAGAATTAGAATTAGTGCTAACTAAATCTAACATAGCAAACAAATCACGCTCTATATTACTATCAAAATAATTAAACCTAAAAGTCGAGCCCCAAAAATCATCAAAGAAAAATATTTGTCTCTTCTCCCCATCATAATATTTAAAAAAATCATTATAACTTTTTAAAACTATAACCTCATCTGCCATCTTCTTATCTAAAAGATAAGCTATCAGCATCTTTGCATTAGTCGTCTTACCAGAACCAGGATCTCCAGTCAAAATAATAATATTATTATTATCCTCTATCCGCCGTTTAACTCTTTCAAAACAACTAGTTTCAACATAATATTTTTCTAATTCTAAAATATCTTGATATAACCATCTGCAATTCACAAAAGGATGATCATCCACTATTTTGTATTCATGAGGACCAACAACATTTAAAATAGCTTTTTGTTGAAAAAACTTCCTAACAGAACTATACTCTGGTCTCCTTAAATATCCTTCAATATCTGCTCCATGAATTAAATCTAAATTATCCACAATATAATCTTTAAATATTTCTAAAATTTCCTTTTTCTGATTAGGCAATAAAGGCATAGCCACCATTAAAATATAACGATCCGGATTTAACTTCTTCACTTTTGCTAACTCCACATTTTTTAATTCACTTTTAAGTGTATTATAATTCTTTGTACTTTTCACCTGTACGATTATTGTTTTACCATCCTTGAATCCTCTATAATCTATTCCTTGATCTTTCCCAAGCGCAAAACATTCGAACGTAATATTCTCTCTTATTTGAATTATATCGCCGCACATCTTTTGAAAATCTATAGGACTTAAAAGCTGTAATCATCCATACTTCCCACCTCAATAATTCTTATAACCATTTTATCATATCTCAAACATAAATTACCACTCAGACCTTGAATATCATAAATAAACTGTTATAATATAAAACAACTGGAGGTAAACTAATGCAATTAAACGAAATAAAACAAAAAGCTAAAAGCCAAGAAATAAAACTAGAAGATTTAGATATCGAAGATATTTTAAAATTGACAGACAATAACCTAATAAATTACACATTACAAATATACTTTGATTTATCACTCAAAGAAGTAAAACAAATTAGAAAAATTAAAAATATAACTAATATTGCTTTAGAAAACCTTATCAGAAACCTAATAGTGATATATGACTTTCTCGAAACAAACTATCCTGATCAGCCTAAGAAAATAATGCAAATTATTGTCCCACAGCTTGCCCAAACAAATGGAAAAATTCATGGAAAAGAAGATTTTTTCGTAAGAAAAATATCCGAAATAAATTGGAACCACATGAACCCTAAGCAAGAAATAATCAAAAGAAAAATAGATGTTCAATATAGACAAGAAAAACTAAAAGAAATCATTTTTATCCTTGAAAAAGCCATATTAAAAAATCAAGCACAAAAAATAATAAAAACAACTAATAAAAACTCATCGTATAAAGAAACTTATCACCTTAAAAAGAAACCCAAACAATCTAAAAACATCTATAACATAAAAAAATATCAAAGAGATAGACTAGTAAAAATACATGCCCTTATAAACGCTAATTACACATGTGAACTAAATCCATCACATAAAACATTTATAAGTAAAACTAATGGTAAACCATTTATGCAAGCTCATCACCTAATTCCCCTAGAATTTGAATACCTATTTCCTTATAGTCTAGATGTCGAAGCCAATGTTGTATCATTATGTAGTATGTGCCACGATGAAATTCACTATGGTCAGAATTATAAACAATTAATAAATCAATTATACGAAAAAAGAAAAGCTAACTTAAAAAAGTGCGGTATTGAACTAAATGATATAAATATCTTGTATGACATGTATGATAGAATAAGAATAAAAGAAATATTGTAAAGGAGATACTATGAAATTAGATGTAAGTAAACTGAACAATAAAACAGACCAAGGTATAATAATATGTGGCTTTTCTGGTATCGGTAAAACAACTCCAGGTAAAAAATACGAAAACGTTGCCGAAATAGGTCAATTTTTAGAAAACTATTTTATATAAATATTAAAGAAAGAAGTGATTAACATGAAACAAACTATAAAAGAAAAAATAGAAAATAAATATGGCAAGTATTTCAATGAAACTATCAAACTAAGAGGACTTAACTACTACGAAAATGATAAAGTAATATCATGTTTTAAATACCAAAATAAATATTTTGCACTTATTGAAGGATCCTATAACGAAGAATATAAAATTCAAATAGAATTTAAAAAACATGAATTAAAAATGTCTTGCACTTGCCCATGTGAATTTAACTGTAAACACGAATTTGCCACCTTGCTTGCCATTTTGAACCATAATTACAAAAATGTTAGCCTAAAACCAAAAATCACAAGAAAAACTCAAACATTAAAAACCACCATAAACAAAATACCTGCCACTGAATTAAAACAATATTTTTTAAACCAAAACACTTTAAATATTAATACTAAAAAATTTGAACAATATTTTTCTAAATATCTACCTAACCAAAGTTATAAATATTACTATAATAATTTGTATAATGCCCTAATCATTCAACGTAACTATAAAGAAATGATATATCAATATATAATTGATATTCAAAATCAGATAAATAATAATAATTATTCAGAATCTTTTAATATTATAAAATCTATTATTAATACACTAAAAGATACCCATAACTTAGATAATACTACCATCACTAATACATACCCATTACTACAAATACTTTTACGAATAACCTACCGTAAAGCCTATAAAAATTTAAAACAATCAATAAATACTTGGATGAACTATATCCAAAAAAACAACTATTATGATAGTCTATATTTAGAAGATTTAATTTTAACAGTAAAAAGGAGTGTTTAAAATGATTCAAAATTTAGAATTTAAAATGCCTGATGGACTCATCATCAAAGGGCAATTAGAAGGAAACATAGATTCAGATAATTTAGTAGTTATGCTTCATAGTGGTGGGTACGATAGACATGAACGAGGTGCCAAAGAAATTACTAAAGATGAAAATGGTAATAGAAAAATAATCTATTATAATAGTGAAGGTAATTATGATTATTTAACCAATCTTTTAAAACATGATTATTGTATTTTAAGAATAGATCAAAGAAACCATGGTAAAAGTGGTAAAAATATTAATATTGATAAAATAACTGAAAAATTAAACGCATTCAATGTTCAAAAAGAAGATATACAAAAAGTAATCATAGCTGAACACGCTAGAGATAAACAAACGTTAAATGAATTAATAAATAAATACCCTACCATCAAAGACACCGTAAATAAACCACCACTTCAAAACTTGTCATTTGTTCAAATGAAAGACGACCTTAATGAAGTAATGAATCAGCTGCTAAAAACTAGTAAAGATTTTAAAACAATAGATTACGTTGGAACATGTATGGGTACAGTCGTACTTGGTCTTTATCTTCCAGAGCATCCAGAAAAAGCCAACTCTCTAACTCTATTTTCACCACTTTATACCTTTGATTATTCATTTATAAATCCTCCAAAAGCCGCTGAACTAAACTATCATAAAAAACAAACCGTCCAAAATGGTCAACAATTTAGATTAGGTAATGCTATCGAAGGACCAAGTACGTATGAAGAAATAAATCAAATATCAAAAACTTTTATCCACAATATTGCCAATCTAGATATTCCAATTTTCTGTATCCAAGGTACCAATGATGCTCTAGTCTCAAGAGATGAACAAAATAAATTATTCCAAAGTTTAGAAAACTACCGAAAAGAAAATAATTTAAATGATATATACTATGCTGAAATTGAAGGAGTACATTGCCTTTATGACTCCATCTTTCCATCAGTATTAGAAGTAAGTACTTTTATCGAATCAAATAAAAAATACACTAAACAAATTAAATAATTAACACTGTATTTTATCATATAGTGTAAATATAGTTGCAAATTTAATCCAACATGCTATAATATATATGTAATGAAACCTTATAAAGAGTGATGGAGGGACTGGCCCTATGAAATCACAGCAACCTATTAAGTTAGGTGCTAAAGCCGAACGATAAGGAACTATAAAACAAGTTCCTCGCTTGTTTTTTTCTTTTATAAGTTTCATTAAAAAAGGAGGAACATATGAAATTATATTCAAATGAAATCGTATTTCGTGGTCACCCAGATAAAGTCTGTGACCAAATAAGTGATGCCCTTTTAGATGCCTACCTTAAAGAAGATAAACATTCTAGATGTGGTATCGAAGTTATGGGAGGTAAAGGCAAAATATTCATTACTGGTGAAGTAACATCCAAAGCTAAAATTGATGTTGAACAAATCACCAAAAGAGTTTTACAAGATATTGGCTATAATCCAAACTATCAAATCATCAACAACCTAGGATTACAAAGTAAAGACATTGCCTTAGGCACTAACGATGAAGTAGGTGGAGCTGGTGATCAAGGCATGATGTTTGGTTATGCCACCAACGAAACAGAAGAAATGCTTCCAAAAGCCATGATTATACTTCAAAAACTAAGCAAATGGTATGACCAAAAACGTCAGGAATGTCCATATCTATTACCTGATGGTAAAGCGCAAATTACTGGATATTACGATGATGATATGCACTTACAAAAAATCAAATATTTTACTATATCTTACCAAAATGATGAACAGCATCGCCCTTATACTGATAATCTAATTAAAGAAGAATGCAAAAGTATTTGTCATAAATATAATATTGAAATTGAAAACTTCTTGATAAACCCAACTGGAAAATTTCTTATTGGTGGCTTTGACGGAGATGCTGGACTTACTGGAAGAAAAATTGTTGTCGATAACTATCATTCCTTTGCTAAAGTAGGTGGCGGTGCTTTCAGCGGTAAAGACCCTAGTAAAGTTGATAGAACAGCTGCTTATAAAGCCAGAGAAATAGCTAAAGAATACCTAAAAAAATATAATCTAAAATGGTGTCAAGTTCAAATTAGCTACGCCATTGGTATAGAAACACCACTTGCCATTTATATTGAAAGTAACCAAGGATCAATCGAGGTACCCGATGAATTATATCAACAGTGCACACCAAAAAATATAATAAAAGACTTAAAACTTTATGAAACATGCTTTGAAGAAAAAGCCAAATTTGGACATTTTACCAATTAAAAATGAGGCACAAACCTCATTTTTATCATTTCCAAAACTTCTTTGTCTTAATAAGTGCTTTACTTTTAGTAACCCGACCATTTTTAATATACTGCTTTAAAAAATCAAATTTATCTTCATTTTTATCATATATCAAATCAGCTAGTTCCAAAGCCTTATCAATCTTAATATGACCATATTGCTCTAATAAATCCTCATCATAACAATTAGTCTCAGTTGCCTTTAAATATAAATCTAGTAAATCTAAATCATCTCTAAGTGCCGTTAACATTAAATTACTAAAAAAATTAATATTGTTTTGCCAAATTACCTCTTCTAAAGTCCCATTAGGCACCCTAATTTCAATAGTATTTTTATCTAAACTCTCATGATTGTAAAAAGCATAATAGTTGTTAAAATTAATTCCTAAATTGCGTGAAGTATTTTTAAATACACTAAAAAATTTTTCAACATTACTAAACATTTCATCTTGAATCAACAAATATTTAAAAGAATTAATTGCTGGTTTCGCATATATATTTGCTGAAAATCTAGTATTAAGCATTTCCCCATTACTAAAACGATATATAATATCTTCAAAAGCTAACCATAAATAAACTAAATTTCTCAAATAATTAGAATTGTTCTTAAAAATATTTGCCCCAAAATGAATATGTCCTCCACATCTTTCATTCGTCTTACAAAAAAGTTTCAAATGTTCACAAGTATTTCTAACAACCATCCAACAAAAATCATTATTACATAAAACAGGGCTTTGAAATTCATAACCATAACACCTGCTAACTGATTTCTCTGCTACTAAATTAAAAGGTGTATACTTTTTGTGCTCGTATGTATTATCCTTTGGAATTATACATTCAATTTCCATACCGAAAGTTAAATCACCACTAATATCTAAATGCGGTTTATATTCCACATAATAATTTTTTAAAAAATGTAATAAATCCTTTTTTTCTTTTTTATTCATATAGCTTAATTGATCATTTTTATCCATATCGTACATATTAGCCATTCCCTTCGCCCAATATTATAATACTAAAAATAAACCTGTCAAATTTATTCCTATAAAATAGTAAAAAAATTCCAAAAAAACTAAAAAAATTATTCATATTAATATAAAGTTGTTGTATACTATATGATAGAAAAAACACAAATAAACTTGAAGTAGGTGATATAATGAAAAAACTAAATTATATCTTTTTAATACTATTCACCTTCTTTATATCAGTAAATACTGCGAAAGCTAGTGAAGGAATAGTTTATAGTCCTAGATCGTGCTTTGGCATCACTTATGGTATTCACGAAGGTCATTGGCACCAAGCCATCATTCAAAACGGACAATATGTTGCAACTGGTGATCCTATATATACATATCCTTGTACCCCATCAAATGACCCGACACTAAAAACCTTACTAGTCAATAATAATAACATTCCTTTATCTGACAAAATGGAATTTCAAACCTATGATGAATCAGCTATTATTATTGCATCGCCAACCTATCAATATGCAAAAATCGAATATGAAAACAATAAAAAATTAAACATTGGTAATAATAAAATAACTATTAAAATCACCTCTGCTGGTGGCCTTACTAAAACCTATGAATTAAACATCATAAGAAAAAAAATATTAAGTACTAATAATAATATAAAAAAAATTACCATTGATGGTCAATCATATAAATTTAAAAATAACACTATTCAAGATTTATTTATAACATCTAACCATAAATCTTTAAACATTAAAGCTACTCCTGAAGATAAAACAGCTAAAATTACCATTCAAGGCAATGAAAACCTAAAACCAGGTGATAACACAATTACAATTACATGCCAAGCAGAAAATGGAGATAAGCAAAATTACTATATTAAATTTCATAAAAGTCTAGCCATCACTGATATAATTGGAACCATAATTGGAATATTCATTCTCGCCTTACCAATTATTATCATTATTGCTATAATTGTTCATAAAAATAAAAAGAAATATATTAATAATAGCCGTCGTTATAAACATTATAAACTCTAAAAGTCATAGAATCATCTATGCTTTTTTTCTAAAAAATATTGTACATTTGTCAATATAATGATAAAATTGTATATAGTAGGAAACTACTTAGAAGGAGGGGCGAAAGTGAAAGAAAAAACAGCCAAAAAAAGAAATAGTGCGATTGAACTATGGCGCTTTTTAATAGCTATTGCCATCGTCGGATTCCATATTGGCTTCATTATTGCCAATACTTGTAATGGTGATAATGGCTATTATTTGGAATCATCAAACTGGTTCTTTGGCTCAAGTGAAGTACTATGGATTTTCACTATCACAGCTGGATATTTCATGGTATCACACTTAAAAAAGCGTAATGCTGATAAAGAGTATAAAGAAAGAAGCGCTACATCAAAAGCCTGGGAATATACTTGGTCAAGAATTAAAGGATTACTTCCTGTCTTAATCATTGGTTATGTTCTAGGTGTTATCATTTGTACAAGTTTCTATTATCCAGATTATAATTTCCAACAAGTATGTACTATGCTCGTTAATAGTCTTTGGGAATTCTTAGGGTTCCATGCCGCTGGACTTAGAAGTTTAGGTAACGAATTCTTTAACTTAAATGGACCACTTTGGTTTATTTCAGCTATAATTATCGTTGGCTATTTCTTATATTGGGGACTATGTAAGAATGAAGACTTTATGTCAGGTATTGTAGCACCATTTATCTTTATTTTCTTAGGTGGATGGTGGTGTTTCACCGATACTAGAGCTTCACAAACTGCTTGGTCTACATTTGGTGCGCAAACCGCTTCTACTAATGGTACTGGTGGTTCCGCAACTGACGCAACAGCCATTTTTGGTATGAATAACGGTTTAATCTTTGTACTAATGGGTATGCTTGCCGGTATAATGTTATATTACTTTATCCAAAAAATCAAAGACCACAAATTCACTTCATTTGGTAAATTTGGTTTATCACTTCTATACTTAATAGCCGGTGGATTACTTATCTGGTATACCATCTATCCACCAACTTGGTTTGGCTTAGAAAGATGGACTGTTGCCTTATTATGTATAATTGTTATTGGCTTAACTCTATTAAATAAAGATAGTATTACAGCTGCTTTAAATAACAAATATACTAATGGTATTTTAAGTTACCTTGGTAGTATTTCCTTACATATTTATATGTTACACTACCCAGTAGCTATATTCATATTAAAAATGTTTGGACCAAACACTGCAGCTACAACTTATTCATTCTGGTCAGTATATATTCCAGCAATCTTAATTACAATTGTCCTTAGTGCACTTTTAAAAGAAATCATGGATATATTTAAAGAAGACCACGAAGCTGCTAAATTAGAAGCTGCGAAAAAAAACAATAAAAAAACAGTAAAACAAAGTTAACTAAATATAACTTTGTTTTTTATTTGTAAACATCAAAAAATGTGTTATGATAATAATGGTGATAATATGAGAATAATAAAACAAAGGGACTTAAGAAATCTTATACACGATAATGATACTGTCGCAATCAGTGGATCAGGCGGATCAGGCTCTGCTGAAGCTATCATTAAAGGAATCAGTGATAGCTTTGTTAAAACTGGACATCCAAAAAATTTAACCGTCACTTGTGGAATTAGTCCAGGTAACCTTACAGAAGACGAAGTTGGCATGAATATGCTTGCTAAAAAAGGCCTAGTTGGAAAAGCCATATGTGCTCATCTAGGAATGGGTAAAGTCTTTGGCAATGCCATAGGAGAAAATCAATTTCCCGCTTATGCTGTACCACTTGGGGTTATTAACCACCTATATAGAGCCATTGCCGGTCATGAAATCGGCGTCATCACTAAAGTCGGACTAAATACATTTGCTGACCCTAGAATTGAAGGTTGCTGTGCTAATGAAAAAGCTAAAAAATTAAAACCATTTGTTGAATTACTAAACATTGATGGTCATGAACAACTATTATATAAATCATTTTCAATTAACGTTGCCGTAGTTAAAGCCACTTATGCTGATGAAGAAGGAAACGTTTCTTTAGAACATGAAGCTGTCATCGGTGAACAATATAATATGGCAATTGCTGCCCATAATAGTGGTGGAATCGTCATTGCTCAAGTAGAAAAAATTGTACCTAAAGATTCTTTAAGAGCTAGAGATGTTCTTATCCACTCGTCTATAGTAGACTACGTTTTAGTAGCTGAACCAGACTTATCACTAGGTGAATATAATATTCCTGTATATCGCCCAGAATTAACCGGAGATAAAAAAATCCCACTAGCTGATATTAAAATAAGACCACTCGATAACCGAAAAGTTTGTGGTAGACGAAGTGCCATGGAACTTAGAAAAGGTTATGTAGTTAACCTTGGAGTTGGTATGCCTGACTCTGTTGCTAATGCTTGTGCTGAAGAAGGTATCAGTGATGACATTTTCTTATCCGTTGAATCTGGACCAACTGGTGGTGTTCCAATTGGCGGAGTTGCCTTTGGTGGCGCCATTAACCCAGAATCAGTTATATCCACAGCAGAACAATTTGATGCCTATAATGGTGGTTCACTAGATATGGCAATACTTGGACTTGCTGAAGTCGATAAAGAAGGAAATGTTAATGTTAGTAAATTTGGAACAAAAGTAACTGGACCAGGTGGTTTCATAAATATCACCCAAAACACTCATAAAGTTGTCTTTATGGGAACATTCACAGCGGGTCATTTAAAAGAAGAAATTAAAGATGGCAAAGTTATCATTGAAACTGAAGGTACTAATAAAAAATTTGTTAATAAAGTTCAGCAAATTACCTTCTCAGCTAAAAATGCTATTAAAAATAAACAAGATATATTATACGTAACTGAAAGAGCAGTCTTTAAACTTACTCCAAAAGGACCAGAACTAATTGAAATCGCTCCAGGTATTGATCTTGAAAAAGATATTTTAAATCAAATGGAATTTAAACCATTAATTTCTGATGAACTAAAAGAAATGGATAAACGCATTTTCCAAGATAAAAAAATGAATTTAAAAATATAGAAGTTTCAAATAGAACTTCTTTTTAAATGCCCAAAAACGACAAATTTTTAAAAGGAATATTTTCAAAAAAATCAAACGTGCTATAATTAATTGTAGGAGATGGTCGACATGAAAATAAAAGGACTAAAAAAAGCTGTACAAACATTTTCAGATAAAGAAATATTAAACGAATACCAAACACTATCAAGTCTTTCCAAAGAAGAACTTTTTAAAAAATTAAACACCAAAGAAAATGGCTTAACCGATAAAGAAGCCCAAATAAAAATCAATAAATTTGGACCTAATATTATCAAAACTGAAAAAATAAAAAAATGGTATAACTTCCTCCTAGAATCATTTAAAGACCCCTTTATATATATTTTAACGGTCTTAGCCATAATCAATCTGCTATTAGGTGATGCCTTAGGTGCTTTAATTATCATCATATTAGCCTTAATCAGTACCACAATTAGACTAGTTCAAGATTACTCTGCCTATAAATTCGACCAAAAATTAAAAAGTAAAATATACACCTTAACTAATGTCCTAAGAAATAATCAAGCCAAAGAAATAAAAACCAAAAACATTGCTATTGGTGATATTATTGAATTAAATGCTGGAGCTATGATCCCAGCTGATTTACTTTTATTAGAAACAAACGACTTATTTGTTAATCAATCAGTATTTACTGGAGAAAGCGTTCCAACTGAAAAAAAACCAGAATTTATTCAATCAGATAGTGTACTAAATATGCAAAATATCTGTCTCATGAACTCTAGCGTTGTCAGTGGTAGTGCCAAAGCTGTAGTCATTCAAACAGGTAAAAACACCTATATTGGACAAATGTCTCAAAATATGCAGCAAACCCCACCATTGTCTAACTTTCAAATAGGCATGCAAGCTGTTAGTAAAACTCTAATCACTTACATGATTGTAATTACTATAGCTGTATTCATATTGAACTCACTTCTTCATCATAATCTTATGGATGCTTTGTTCTTTGCCATCTCAGTAGCTGTCGGTATAACTCCAGGCATGCTCCCTATGATTGTAAATGTCAACCTTTCAAAAGGAAGTAAATCCCTCGCTAAGAAAAAAACACTCGTAAAACGTATTGAAGCCATTGAAAACTTAGGTGCCATCGATATTCTTTGTACAGATAAAACAGGCACCCTAACTCAAAATCAAATTACCCTTCAGTATTATCGTAATATAGCTGGTAATGAAGATGAAACAATATTAAAATATGCCTATTTAAATAGTTACTACAGTACAGGCATCAAAAATATCATTGATAGAGCCATACTAAGCTATGCTAATACCCATGACATTCCAAATAAAGTTAAACATTATAAAAAAATAGATGAAATTCCTTTTGATTATAATAGACGCATGGCTAGTGTTGTTGTCAAAAATGGCGAAAATATTCGTATTTTAACCAAAGGTGCCGTCACCGAAATATTAAATAAATGTAATCAAGTTAAATATCAAAATAAAATCATGCCCTTAACAACTGAGATAAAAAACAAAGTAAAAAAAGACGTTGATGGATTAATAAATAAAGGTATGCAAGTAATTGCCTTGGCTGCCAAAAAAGAATATTCTGGTCAAAACAATTTTAACCCTAATGATGAAAAAGAATTAATCTTACTTGGATATATTGCTTTTCTAGACCCACCTAAAAAAGAAGTAAAAACAATCCTAAAAAAATTAAAAGAAGTAGGTATCACCACTAAAATATTGACTGGTGATAACCCTAATGCTACAAAAACTATCTGCCTTGAAGGGGGATTAAACACCGATAATATTTTAGTTGGTGAAGATATTGAAAAAATGAACGATCAAGAACTATCTAAACAAGTTGAAATTACCAACGTTTTTGCTAGACTAACCCCAATTCAAAAAGAAAGAATCGTCTTAGCCCTAAAGAAAAACGGACACGTTATCGGTTATATGGGCGACGGTGTAAATGATGCTCCATCTCTAACCGAAGCAGATGTTGGCATAAGCGTCAGTAACGCCACTGATATTGCTAAAGAAGCCAGTGACATTCTTTTACTTGAAAAAAGCCTCAAAGTTGTCTATGATGGCGTTATAGAAGGACGAAAAGTATATGGCAACATCATGAAATATATGAAAATGGCTTTATCCGCTTCATTCGGTGATGTTTTTAGCGTTTTCCTTGCCAGTATTTGTTTACCATTCTTACCAATGGTTCCAATACAATTCTTACTTCAAGATTTACTTTATGACCTCTCGCAAATAGCCATTCCATTTGACGATGTTGACCCCGAATTCTTATCCAAACCCCATAAATGGGATACCAGTGATCTAAGAACATTCATGAATACCATGGGAATTACAGCTTCAGTCATAGACTTAATTGCCTTCGTAATATTCTGGTTCCTATTAGGCTTCAACTCAGTTGCAGATCAAATATCCTTCCAAACCGCTTGGTTTATTGAGGGCGTAATTTCCCAAACAATGATTGTTCACTTTATTAGAACTGAAAAAATACCATTCATTGAATCTACTGCTAATAAATGGCTTCTATTATCAACTTCACTTTGTATAATTGCCTCAATGATATTACCATTACTTCTAATAAACATTACAGACTTTCACTTCACGGTCTTACCATTTGCTTTCTATATGTATGTTATAATTTTAATGATTCTATATGCCATCTTAACTGAAATAGTCAAACATTTTTATATTAAAAAACATCATAGGTGGTTATAATACTTTCAATAATATAAAAAATATGTTATGATTAATTTGTAAAGGGCTAGTACAGACTTTATGTACTAGTTTTTTCTTTTACAAAACATAACATTATGTGATACAATGAATATGAAATTTTAATGTAGGAGGATGTAAGTTTTATGAAAGAAAAATATGCATTAGGAATTGATATTGGTATTGCCTCAACTGGATGGGGTCTTTTAGCTCTAGATGAAAATGGTGATCCAAAAAGAATTATTGATGCTGGAGCATTAATATTCTCTGCCGCTGAAAAGGCGAAAACAGGAGAAAAGAAAGCAGCCGTTAGACGAGGATATCGTGGCGTTAGAAGGAATCTGCAAAGAAAAGAATATCGCCTTGATAGAATAAGAAAATTATTATATGATTTTCATTTATTAAAAGCTGATAAAGATATATCTTCATTATTACCAAGTGAAAAAGAAGAATATTTAACCATAATTTATAATAAATTAGTAGAAAATTATTATAAAGGTAAAAACATAACGCCATATAATTTAAAAGTAAAAGGCCTTGATAAGCCACTTACTAACGAAGAATTAGTAATCATTTTATGTCATTGGGCAAAACATCGTGGATATAAATCTAATCGTGAAGATGATTCTAATAGTTCGTCAGAAAATGGAAAAATAAAAACCGCTATAAGTGACAATCAAAAAATCATGAATGAAAAACATTATAGAACTATCAGTGAAATGTTTATAAAAGATGATAAATTTAAAAACGGCATTAGAAATTCTGCCGATAATTACAAAATGTCCGTTACAAGAGAAATGTATGAAGATGAAATAAATAAAGTTTTAGATAAACAAATAGAATTAGAAACTATATCATCAGACTTTAAAGAAAAATACTTAAACATTTGGTCTGCCCAAAGACATTATTCTAAAGGCCCTGGATATATGTATCTAAAAGACAAAAACGGTAATGTCATTAAAAAGATTTCACCATATGGTTCTGAAACAAGTTTAATTTCAAAAATGGTCGGAGTATGTAAATTTGATAAACAACCAAGAGCACCTAAACAAGCTCCATCAGCTGAAGAATTCGTTTTAGTAGAAAAATTGCTAAATTTAAGATATAAAACCGACAAAGATTATATTAGTTTAACCCCAGATCAGATCAAAGAAGTTTTAGAAATATTCAAAGAAAAAGAAACAATTAAATATAAAGACATAACCAAAACATTGCAATTAGATAATGTTATATATAAGGATAATAAAGTTAGCACTAAAGATTATAAAAAATGTTGTGATAAATTAGCTAAAGAATTAAATAAAGAAAAAATACAAATTTCAGATTTAACTGAAGAAGCAAAAGATAGATTCAATCAATTCTTAAATGATGCCAAACAAAATAATGAAATTTTTAAATCTAAAGGATACTATTTATTTAAAAAAACTTTTAGTCAATGGAATCCAAATGAATGGGATAAAATTAAAAATAACTTTGAATTATTAGATGAAATATCTGTCATTCTAGCAAACTGTAAATTAAATGAGGATATTAAAAACGAAATCAAAAAATCACCAAATATCCCAGATGAATATATAGAGATAATTGAAACTATGCCGACATTTAAAGACCATTTAAGATTATCTTTAAATGCCATATATAAAATATTACCATTAATGCTTAAAGGAAAAAGATATGATGAAGCAGCCACCGAAGTATTTGGTGACTTTAGAGTAGAACATTCAAATGTAAAACATGATTTAGTTATTCCATTTAGTAAAGGTGAGGAAAAGGTAGAAACAAATCAGCTTGTAATGCACGCCCTTTCTCAAGCTAGAAAAATTATAAACGCCATCATTAAAAAATATGGTTTACCAGAAAGAATAAATATTGAAACAGCTAGAGAATTAGCTAAAAGTTTTGATGAAAGACGTGAAATAGAAAAAAGACAAAAAGAAAATTTTGAAAAGAAAATCGCAGATAAGGAAACATTAGCTGATTTATTAAATATAGATATAAATAAAATTACTAATACCGATATTTTAAAATATAGACTTTGGAAAGAGCAAGGAGAGTTCTGTCCATATACTTTAAAGAAAATTTCTTTAGAAGATATCTATGTAAATAATAATGTTGAAATTGACCATATTCTTCCATATTCTAGAACATTTGATGATACATATTTTAATAAAACTCTAGTGTTTAAATCTGCCAATCAAGAGAAAAAGCAGCGCACACCTTATGAATGGTTTGGCAGTACAGAAAAATGGAATCAATATAAAAACTTTATTTCAGCCTCTTCAACTATACCAGATAAGAAAAAAGATAATTATCTTCTTGAAAATTTAACCCAAGAAATCGCTGGTCAAATGCGTAATCAAAACTTAAATGATACAAAATATATCGCTAAAGCATTAGTAAGTTTTTTAAAAGCTAACTTAAATGTAAAAGAAATTAATACCTTTAAAGGAACCATGACAGGAATATTAAGAAGTAGATGGGGTTTAAATGGCTTAACAACTAGCTATGAATCTCCTACTTATTATGTAAAAAATAATACCTATGATGATGTTAAAAAAAATAGAAATTGTAATATACACCATGCTATGGATGCCTTAATTATTGCTTCTATGAATAAATCATTAGAAATGAAAATAGCGGCTTATGAAAAAATACATCGTAATTTTATGCATGCTACTCCTGAACAACTAGAGCAAATTGAAAAAGAAACAGAATTAGAATTTAAAGGTTATGAAGATGAAAAAACTGGTGAATTAACTATGGCTAGTTTTCAAAAATATATTGATGATTGTATAAAACAATCCAAATTAATTGGTACTCAAACTAGATTTAAAAATTTATATTTCCCGAAGCCATATCCAAATTTTGCCGACGAAGCCAAAGTTAGATTATATGAAAGAGATATTAATATTATCAAAAACTATGTAAAAACACTACCTAATTATGATAATAATGATATAGAAAATATCAGAGTTGTTAATCCAGTTAAAGTTAAACCAAAAGCTACAGGTTCTATGCATGCCGAAACATTCTTTGGAATAAATAAAGAAAGAAATTTAAAATATAATAGAATTGGTGTAGAAAAAATCACTCAAAAAAACATTGAAAATATAGTTGATAAAGACAATGGAGCCAAAGAAATATACTTAACTATTAAATCTTGGCTTGATGGAAAAGATGGAAAAGATGTAATAAAAGTAAAAGGATATCCTATAAATCCTAAAACAGGCAACCTTATTAAAAAAGTCAAAATGGCTACCGAATATACTCCAGGTAAAGGTCATATCATTCGTGAAAATATAAATGGTAAAATTGTAGAAAGATTTGTTGCCAAAGAAAGTGTATTTTCAATAGATATATTTAAAAAACAAAATGATTCTAAATTGTATTTTGTTGGATATGATCTATTTGATTTAGCTAATATTAAACGAATTCAAAAAGGTCAAGATGTAGACTTTGATGTTCAAGTATGGTTTGGCCAAGGTACAAATTATTACATAATCAATTATAAATCATTAGAAAAAGAATACAATAAAGAATTTACTTTATGTAAAAATCAACTAGTCTATGTTGAATTAAAAGATGGCAAACATGCTGTATGCTATATAAATGGATTTAGTAGTGGTCTGCTTGAAGTTGCTAGTGTAACTGGTGATGGCCATGATTTATATGGAAAAGATAAATTGTTTGAAAATGAACGAAGTCAATATCAAATAACTATTTCTACCATTAAAGAAATCATCAAATTAGATATAAATAAACTCGGAGAAATTAATGGGCTATAGACAAGTTATAATTAAAAAAAGTGATAAAATTAAAGCAGAAAATAATAACTTAGTCATTATAAAAGAAGATAAGGAAAATAAAGTCCCCTTAGAAGATATTAATTTTGTTATTTTAGAAGATAATCAGACAGTTATTACCGGTAAATTATTATCTTCTTTCGGTGAACATGGTATTTGTTTTATTGCCTGTAACGATAGATATGAACCAGTAAGTATAATGTACCCATATAATTATCATTTTAAACAACTAGAAAATGTTGAATATCAACTAAAATTAACAGATGACTTAAAAAATAAAATATGGCAAAGTATAGTAAAAGAAAAACTAAAAAATGAAGTCGCTGTTTTATGTCAAACAAGCAAAGACGATAAAACTATAGCCATAATTGAACAGTATATTCAAGAAGTCAAACCTGGTGATGTTACTAATAGAGAAGGCTTAGCTGCCAAATTATATTTTCGAAGTCTATTTGGAAGTAATTTTATTAGATTTTATAACGATTCAATCAATAACGCCTTAAATTATTGTTATCAAATTATTAAAAGTTCTATTATTAGAACATTAAGTATATATGGTCTGAATAGTTATTTAGGAGTAAATCACAAATCCAAAGTAAATAATTTTAATTTAGTATATGACTTAATTGAACCATATAGAGCTATTGCTGATAAGTATGTATATAGTTTAGTTAAAGATAATGAACCAGAATTATCGTTTGAACTTAGAAGAAAGTTGGTTAATATCTTAAACTACCCAGTAATCTGTGAAAAAAGAAAATGTAGTATAGAATATAGTATTGAATTGTTAATCAAAAGTTTTATAAAAACAATTACAACTGGTGAAGTAAAATTATCTTTTCCAAAATTAATTGAATAAGGAGATGTAATTATAAATAGATTTATGAGACTAATTGTAATGTATGATTTACCAGTTGTCAGTGAAAAAGATAAAAAAATTTATAGTAAATTTAGAAGATTTTTACTTAATGACGGTTATATAATGATTCAATACTCCATATACTCTAGAATTTGTAAAAATCATGATGACATCTTAAAACACATAAACAGAATTAGACAAAACACTCCAGATAAAGGAAATATCAGATTACTACAAGTCACAGAAAATCAATACAATAATATGCTCTTATTATCAGGTAATAAAGTTGATGATGAATTAATGACTAGTGAATCATTAATAGTGTTTGAATAATAAAATCCACAGTACAAACTGTGGATTTTAAGTAACAAAAAAGGTCGAAAAAGCTCGACCAAACTTAAGACATAAATGTCTTATTGCAGTAACCTGCAAAAAAATTTAGTAATGTTACATCATTTCTGATGTAACTAAAGTATATCAATTATTTTGTAATCTGTCAATAACTCATCACAAATAAATTGTAAAAAATATAATTCGATTTTTTCTCTAGTTAAAATATAATTGCATTTATATTCAGTAGGATTAAAATTAATTAATTCACTAGTTAAAATAATTCCAATATTATTTTTTAAATATTTAAAATATTTTGTATAAAAAATATTTATATCTTCATTATTAATTAAAGATATATTACTATTGTAAAATTTATCAAACGAAATTAATTGTTCTGTTTTTTTATATTCATTTTTTAAAATAGCCCTTTTAATACAAAACTCTAAATTAGAAAATTTATTTAATTTTCCATTACAAACTTTATATATTTCAAAATTTTCATCCAAATAATTGTATACCATTGGATTAGAAGTACTTAAAATAAAATGACAATTCAAAGAAGAATATTTAGAAATAAAATCTAAAATTTTAACAATATTATTAGAATCCATATAAACATCAAAATCATCAATTATTATAAACTTATCTTTGGTGTCATTAAAATTTAATAAAGATAATTGATATATTAACATTCTCTTAAAACTTTTTGGGACTTTTTTATTTTCATCTAAATCATTAATATAAACATTAGTAAATTTATTAATAATATTATCTAAATCATCAATATTTATATCAAATTTAATACGGCTATCAAAAAATACGTTTATATTTTGATCTAAATAGTTATTAACTTTTTTATCAATTTTATCAAATGTAGAATTAACATCTTTTAATAATTTTTCTTTATTTATACTTTCCATGATTGAATTATATATTGTTAATCTAAAAATATTGCTTTTTGTAAAAGAAAATTCATCACTAAAATCAGATTCTTCACTAAAAAATAATACATCAAAGTCATCTTTATTACATTTCAAAGCATTAATTATCGCTTTCCCTTTTTTGATAGATTCAGATAACGTGCTTAGTATTTTAGTCTTTCCAGAATCATTGCTTCCAAAAATTATCATATTTTTCTCAAATTCTACACTATATTCACTATTTTCATTTGAAAAAATAATTTCCATATTATATTCACCAATATAATTATAACAAATTGCATTAATTATTAAAATGGGTTATAATTAATTTGAGGTTGGAGTACCCTGTTAAAATTTAGTAATGTTCAACAAAGTATTATCGTTTATAGTAAAGCCACTAGTTGGAGTACCCTGTTAAAATTTAGTAATGTTCAACTACCATTCATCGGTTGGCTAATCATTGCCTGTTGGAGTACCCTGTTAAAATTTAGTAATGTTCAACTCTTTTATTCTTGATATGTTAGCTTATGATGTTGGAGTACCCTGTTAAAATTTAGTAATGTTCAACCCTAAATCCACGTAGGATATTTAGGCTCTAGTTGGAGTACCCTGTTAAAATTTAGTAATGTTCAACTAATCTTCGACAGTCTTACCAGTAGTATTTGTTGGAGTACCCTGTTAAAATTTAGTAATGTTCAACCAGACAAAGGATTAAAATCTTCTGGGGTTTGTTGGAGTACCCTGTTAAAATTTAGTAATGTTCAACATGACGTTGAAATTATGGCAAGAGCTTTGGGTTGGAGTACCCTGTTAAAATTTAGTAATGTTCAACTTGATAATTTCAAAATTGGATTCACAACAAAGTTGGAGTACCCTGTTAAAATTTAGTAATGTTCAACCAATAAATAGTTTATCAAAAAATGCTGACGTTGGAGTACCCTGTTAAAATTTAGTAATGTTCAACGTATCAGAATATATATAAAAGTCTTCACCGGTTGGAGTACCCTGTTAAAATTTAGTAATG
>CALVRX010000010.1 GCA_944358815.1 uncultured Bacilli bacterium
AAAGTAAATTACTCCATCGCATTTACTTTCTTTGTTAATCTTGATTTTTTACGAGCACTTGTATTTTTAGCGATTACTCCAGCTCCAGCTGCCTTGTCGATTCTTTTAATGGCAGTTTTTAAATTAGTTGCTGCTGCTTCTTTGTCCTTTTTTGCAATAGCTCTTAAAGTATTTTTAATAGCAGTCTTCGCACTAGCAGAATATTCATTGTTTCTTGCTTCTTTTTTAATATTAACAGAAACTCTTTTTTTCGCATTCTTTAAGTTGGCCATAAATTTCACCTCCAAGCCACATGTATATCCATTTTAACAAAAAAACATTCAAAAAGCAATATTTTTTCGTATTTTAGTATGAAATTTCTACATTTGTTCAAAATAAAAAAGAGGTGAGAACATGAAACATGCCGTTGATTTAAAAAACAATATTCTCAGAACTGATCTAGCTGTTGAACTCATAAAGACGTCTCCTACTAAACAAATAGATGATATTAAAATAACAAATATTACCTTAAATGAAGATGATGCAAAAAAAATAAATAAGAAAAAAGGTCATTATACTACAATCGAATTTGAAGACGTTACCGATACTACTAATAAAGAAAAAGTTCAAAAAATCTTTGCCGAAGAACTAAAAAAACTCCTGCAAATAGAAAATATTAAAGAAAATGATTTATGCTTAGTTATTGGACTTGGTAATGAAAAATCAACCCCTGATTCACTTGGACCACTTGTTGTCTCCAAAACCTTAGTTACTAATCATATCTATCTGTTCAGTACCTTAGATAAAGACTTAAGAAGAGTATGCGCTATATCCCCAGGTGTTATGGGTGAAACAGGCATTGAAACCAGTGATCTCTTAAACAGCATTGTTAAAACTATTAAACCCAACTTCGTTATCACTATTGACGCCTTAGCTGCATCATCTGTTGAAAGAGTAAATAAAACAATTCAAATGACTGACGCTGGTATTAACCCAGGAAGTGGAGTAGGTAATAAAAGAAAAGAAATATCTAAAGAAATATTAGGTATCCCAACTATTGCAATAGGTATACCAACTGTCGTTGATGCCGCTTCTATCGTCAGCGATACTATCAACTATCTCTATGAGCACTTCGCCTACCAAACCGCCAATATCAATAACCCTGCCACTAAATTAACTGCCAATGTCAATTACTTAAAGCTCAGTCAAAAATTTAAAATAAACCCAAAAGATAAACAAAAAATATTAGGTATGGTTGGAACATTATCCGAAGAAGAAACCAAAGCCCTAATCTATGAAATATTAAATCCCATTGGTTATAACCTAATGGTCACCCCCAAAGAAGAAGACTTTGTCATCGAAAAATTATCTGAAGTAATCAGTTGTGGACTCAACATTGCCCTCCATAAAAAACTATCTGAAACAAAGTAAAAGGTTTTGTTTTTTTCTACATTTTATTTATTTATAATCTCATATAATTAAATAGAAATGGGGGAAAAGTATGCAAAAAATAAAACTTAAGAAAAAACGCAAATTTAAATTTCGCTTAATTGCTTATGCCTTTATTATGTTCTTAGGTTATGAACTTTCCTTTAATGTCATTATGAATCTTAAACTAGTAAATTCTAATGAAGAATTTGTAAAAGCCTTACTTGTCGATTCTAATTATCATCTTCTATATGAAAAAAAAGCTAGTGATATTTTCACTAAATTATTTTCTAAAATATTAGATGTCAATAAACCTGTAAGTATTCTAGAAAATACTCTCCATTTTCAAGCCAATACCCAAAACATGACTTATGTTACAAACCCACAATTAGAAGAAGTAAAAAAACTAAATATCAAACCAACCGTCTACATCTATAATACCCATCAAACTGAAGAATACCAAGGAAGTGCCTTACAAGGCTATAATATAAAACCAGGAGTTATGATGGCATCGTATATTCTTCAAGATAAATTAGCTCTTCAAAATATCAAAGCTGATGTTATGGAAGATAATATAACCGATTACTTAAACCTAAATAACATGAAATACAGTAAAAGTTATCAAGCAAGTCGAGTATTCTTACAAAATGCTTTAAATAAATATAAAAATTATAAACTAATTATTGACCTTCATAGAGATGCCCTTACAAAAGATAAATCAACAGTTATTATTAATAATAGATCATGCGCTAAAATTTCTTTCGTAGTTGGTGAAGAACATAAAAATTATAATGCTAACTTGCAAGTAACTAATACTATCAATGATAAAATAAAACAAAAATATCCTACTTTAACTAGAGGCGTTATCACTAAAGGTGGTGAAGATTCTAATGGTATATATAATCAAGACTTAAATCCTAATATCATTTTAATTGAAATTGGTGGACAAGAAAACACCATTGACGAAGTATTGAACACCATTGAATTAATTGCCCCAATAATTGGACAATACGTCAATGGATCATAAAAAATTAAACAAAATTTTTAAATATGCCATCTTTGTCAGTTTTGTCACCTTTTTTGCCTTATACCTTTCCCAAAGTACAGGATATTTTGAATATCGTAACAGTAAAAAAGTTGCCTTAACCAATCAGCAAATCCAAAAATTTGAACAAGATGTTAAAGAAGGTAAAAATATTGATATAGAAGACTATATTGATACAAATAATCAAAATTATCAAAATACTATCTCTAAAACTGGCTTAACAATTTCTAACGTTACTGAAAAAGTAATTCAAAAAATAATTAACGGAAGTTTTAAAGTTTTAGGTGATTTAGTAGGCGAGTAACCTAGAAATGTGGTATTATATTTCTAGGTGATTTTTATGGATAAATTAATTATCGGCAGTCATGTCTCATTTACTAAAAATGAAGGCCTATTAGGTAGTGTCAAAGAAGCATTAAGCTATGATGCCAATACCTTCATGTTTTATACTGGAGCCCCTCAAAATACCGTTAGAGGACCAATTGATAATATTAAAACAAACCAGGCAAAAGAATTAATGAAACAAAATAATATCGATATAAATAATGTCATCATTCATGCCCCATATATTGTCAATTTAGCTAACGATAAAGACCCAGATAAATATAACTTTGCCATTAATTTTTTAATGCAAGAATTAAAAAGAGCTAAGCAGCTGGGTATCAATAAAATTGTTCTGCACCCCGGCAGTCACGTTGGACTAGGCGAAGAAAAAGGACTAAACAATATCGTAAATGCTTTAAATATAGTCTTAGAAGATAAAGAAGGACCTATTATATGTTTAGAAACCATGGCTGGTAAAGGTACCGAACTTGGAACTAGCTTTGAACAACTCAAAACCATTATCGATGGCACCAAAAATAATCAAAGACTTATGGTTTGCTTAGACACTTGTCATTTAAATGACGCCGGTTATGATGTTACCGACTTTGATAAACTATTAGAGCAATTTGATCAAATAATTGGTATTAATAAAATTGGATGTATTCATATAAATGATAGTAAAAACCCAAAAGCTGCCCATAAAGACCGCCATGAAAACATCGGCTTAGGTACTATTGGTTTTGATAATCTCATTAATATCATATATAATAATAAATTAAAAGAAGTTCCCAAAATATTAGAAACTCCTTATATTAGTCTCAATGGCGGTAAAGATAGAACCTATCCACCATATAAATTCGAAATAAAAATGATAAAAAATAAAAAATATAATCCTAATCTTTTAGATAATATCAGAGCATACTATAAAAAGCCTTGATATTTACCCAAATATAACTCAAATAAATTTCGCATTTTAACCCATTTACTATTATCAAAATGTTTTTCCATCTCTTTCAACACCATATCTCGATTGCCATATAATAAATCTTGCCAATTTTGCTGTAAATAGTGGTATAATATATCTACTTCATCATTAGATAAACTAATATCATTTTGTCTTCCAAAATTGTAAATATCTTCTTTTTTAATCTGTTTAATATAATTCTCTATCAGTAATCTACCCATAAATTCCCCCTATAATAAAATATGTAAGTAAGTAAAGTGAGGTGACAATTAATGAAAAATAAACTTTCTAATATAAAAAATAAAATAACTAAAATTGTTCCTAAAAAGAAAAAATACTTAAAAATATCCAAAAGAAAAAGCAAACCAAATTATAATTTTAATGCTTATAAAGAAAATAAAGATATAAAAATTGAAATAGAAAAACGCTATAATATTTTAACATTTCTCATCATCTTTGCCTTATTAATTTTAGTAACTTCATTATTTGTCGTTCAAGTAACTGGTAAAGAAAAATATAGCCTAGAACTTGAAAACCTTACTAAAACCATTATCTATGGTGAATCTGCCCCAAGAGGACGTATCTATGACCGTAATGGAAAACTCATTGTCGATAATATTCCATCTAAAGTTATTTATTATAAAAAACCATCAGGCATCACCACTAAAAAAGAAATTAAAATTGCCTATAAATTAGCCAATATGATTACTTTAGATAGCTCCAAACTAAATGATTATGACTTTAAAAACTTTTGGATTAAAAATCATCCAAAAGAAGCCGATAAAAAAATAACCGACGAAGAATGGCAAAAACTTGAAGAAAGAAAATTGACCACTGACGACATCTATGATTTAAAAATTGAAAGAGTAACTCCAGAAGACCTTTCAATCTATACTGATCTTGACAAAAAAGCTGCTTATATCTATACACTTATGAATACTGGCTATTCCTATGATGAAAAAGTCATCAAAAATGAAGATGTAACAGATGAAGAATATGCCTTAGTATCTGAAAATTTAAGTGAATTAAATGGAGTAAACACTAAATTAGATTGGGAAAGAACTTATCCTTATAAAGAAGTTTTTAGAAGCATTCTAGGCAACGTTTCAACTAGTAAAAGTGGTATTCCAGCTGAATTAAAAGACTATTATTTAAAAAAAGGCTATAGTTTAGATGATAGAGTAGGAACAAGCAACTTAGAATACCAATATGAAGACCTTTTAAGAGGACAAAAAAATAAATATCAAGTTATGAGCGATGGCTCTTATAAACTTCTTGAAGAAGGAAAAAGAGGAAATGACATTGTTTTAACTATTGATATTGAACTTCAAAAAGCCTTAGAACAAATATTGACAGAAGAAGTTCTAAATGCAAAAAAAGAAGCCAATACTGAATACTATAACGGCTCATTTGTCATTATCACTAACCCAAAAACCGGTGAAATTTTAGCTATGGCTGGTAAACAATTAACTAAAGATGAAAATGGACAGTATAAAGTAATTGACTTTACTTCAGGTATAACTCAATCAACTGCCGTTATGGGCTCTGTTGTCAAAGGAGCAAGCCACATTGTCGGATATAATACTGGTGCCCTAAAAATAGGCGAGGTTAGATATGATAACTGCGTCAAAATCGCCGCTACTCCTCAAAAATGCTCATGGAAATACTTAGGTAGATTAAACGATATTACCGCCTTAGCTCAGTCATCTAATACCTATCAGTATTACACCGCAATTAAAGTTGGTAAAGGAAACTATCAATATAATAAACCACTAGTTATTGATAAAAATGCCTTTAATATATATAGAAATACCTTTGCCGAATTCGGTTTAGGTGTTAAAACTGGAATTGACCTTCCAAAAGAAATTACTGGTATTAAAGGAACTAGTACTACATCAGGACTTTTATTAGACTTCTCAATTGGACAGTATGATAACTATACACCTATCCAATTAGCTCAGTATATCAGTACCATCGCAAATAACGGTTCTAGAATGCAACCATATTTGTATAAAGGATTATATAACGACCCATCCACTTATGATCAAAATAAAAAAGAATTAAACAAAGTTAAAACAGAGCAAAAATACATGGATAGAGTTCATGAAGGATTTGAAGCTGTTTTGAAATATGGTACTGGAGCTGGATATATTGATATGTCCTATAAACCAGCTGGTAAAACCGGAACTAGTCAAAGTTTTGTCGACACCAATGATGATGATAAAGTAGATAAAGAGACTATCAGTACCACCTTTGTCGCTTACGCTCCATATGATAATCCTAAAGTTACATTCACAATAGTTTCACCAAATATATCACGCCCAGATGGCCGTACAAGCCATCAATCTTCCATAAATAAAAGGTTAGCCCAAAGAATATCTAAAAAATACTTTGAAATTTACCCATAATTTGGTATAATATTATAAGAAATGCGAAAAGGAGGGATAATAATGGCAAAAAAAGGCGAAGCTAGAGACAATGTTACATTAGTATGTAGTGTCTGCAAAAGCGAAAACTATCGTGTAGAAAAAAATAAAAGGAATACGCCTGAAAGATTAAAGTTAAACAAATATTGCCCTAAATGTGGTAAACATACAGAGCACAATGAAAAAAAATAATTCATGGAGGTAAAGTATGATTAATATTAATGATATCAAAAATGGAATGACAGTTGTAATTGATGGTAATATATATTTAATTTTAGAGTTCTTACACGTTAAGCCAGGAAAAGGACCTGCCTTTGTCCGCATTAAACTTAAAAATTTAAGAACTGGTTCAACTACTGAACAAACATTTAATACCAATATTAAATTTGAAAAAGCAATAATTGAAAAAAGACCAATGCAATATCTTTACAGCAATAATGACATGTATAACTTTATGAATATGGAAACCTATGAACAAATGGATATTCCTAAATCAAGTCTAGGCGATGATGCTAAATTCTTAAAAGAAGGCTTAGAAGTAGAAGTAACTTTCTATGAAGGCGAAGTTTTAGGAATAACCTTACCAGAAAAAATTGAATATGAAGTTGCTCATACAGAACCAGGTGTCAAAGGCAATACTGCTACTAATGCTACTAAAGAAGCAACTTTAGAAAACGGTCTTACCGTTAAAGTCCCATTATTTATAAATGAACATGAACATATTATTGTTTCAACCAAAGATGGTAAATACGACTCAAGAGCATAAATAAAGGTTATAAAAGAATAAAGAGGTGGAAATATGTTAGAAAAAGAAAGATTTTTAGCTATTAAAAAATTAGCTCAAGATATTAGAGAAGATAATAAAAAAATATTTAAATCATTAAAAAAATTGCCAATTGATGAAGCAGTTAAAAAGAAAAATGATTTTATCAAAGCTGTAATTGAAAATATGAATATTGCATTTAGTGATGGTGAACAAGGTAGAGAAGAAAAACAAATGTTTAGAGCCAACATTTTAATTCCAGATGATGACGAATTCTTAGAAACCTATTCTAAAGATAAAAACATTCGTAATCTAATGAATAAATATGCCGTTGGCATTGAAGATGTCATGAGTAAAATTACTGAATTAAACATCTATGGAAGATACCTTGACGAAGCAAAGAAAGAACCAAAACATGAAGCCAAAGAAAATACTGATTTTGTCGATGAAATGGTCAAAATTTCTCCAAAAGAAGCTGAAAGCCTTTTAGATGAAATCGATAATCTATCATCAGTTATGGAAGATTTGGATTTAAATACTATTCCAAAGCCTTCAAAACCTGAACTTTTAAAGCCAGAAACTTCTTCTGCTAAAAAAGTAACTACCAAAGCTCCAGCACCAAAAGAAACCAAAGAGCCGGAAAAACAAACTGATACAGATTTAGATGATATGACCTCAGCCGTATCTAGTTTTGTTGATAGATATGAGCACATGCAAAGTGAAATCGATACTAAAGAAGATAAAATCAGAAAATTACAACTTGAAATTGAAAAACTAGATCAATTAAATCATGAAGTTACTAACGAAAAAGATAATGCTGTCGCTGAAGTAAGCAAACTTAAACAAGAAATTCAAAAATATCAAACTGATAATCAAAAACTACAAGAAATTAATAATAAGTTAGAAACAAAACTTGCTAAGACAGCCGAAATCATGAATAAAATATATCAAAGTATTTCTAAAAAATAGCTTTATAACCAAAAGACCAGGTCTATTAAACCTAGGTCTTTTTCACATCATCTGATAATTAGATGTATTATAATTTCCATAATTATTTTTATTAATAGTATTTTCCAATCTAGTTACCCTTTGTTCCAAATTACTTACTTGATTAGAAAGAGTACTTAAATCACTACTATTAATAGTACTCTGCACACTGGTTAAAGGAACATTGCCCATTCCCATATTCATACTATTTGGCATTGGAATCATCTGTCCAGGCATTACCATCCCACCATAATTAGGCATCATTTGTGGATATACTGGATATCCCATTGCACATTCACGATCTTTCTTCACACTTTTAACTCCTTTCATACTCTAATTAATTATATGCTTTTGTTTATTTTTGGTGTTCGTTTATGTTATAATACTTAAAGGTGATAAACATGCGATTAAAAAACATCAAAGGAGCAAAAGAAAAAATTCTCATGTCTCCATATATCATTTCAAATCCTGAAGAATATAAAAGTAAATTTCACACCTTATTTGACAATAATAACCCCATTCACTTAGAAATCGGTATGGGAAAAGGTGATTTTATCATTGGAATGGCTAAAGCTCATTCTGAAATAAATTTTGTTGGTATTGAAAAATTTGATAGCGTCATTCTTAGAGCCACTCAAAAATTAGAAAATATTAATTTACCAAACCTTAAATTAATTAGATTTGATGCCACCGAAATTAAAAATATTTTTTATAAAGAAATAGATACTATATACTTGAATTTTTCTGATCCTTGGCCTAAAAATCGCCATGAAGATCGGCGACTAACTAGTAAAAAATTTTTAGAAAGATATGATGATATATTCAAAAATCATAAGCATATTATCCAAAAAACAGACAATAGACATCTTTTTGAATATTCGCTAAAATCATTTACCGATTATAATTATAAAATAAAAACCATCTCCTTAGACCTTCATAAAGATGAATTTGACAACATCGAAACAGAATATGAAAAAAGATTTGTTTCCCTAGGTTATCCAATATATATGGTTGAAGTTAAAAAGTAGACAATATTTTACATGTAAACTAGCCATATTATTAGGAAAATTAAGCAAAATTTGATATAATCTAAAGTAAGCAGGTGTATATATGAAGAAAATAATTCTTTTAGGACTAATGACCTTAATTCTAACCGGCTGTACCATCGTTAGAATAGACACAACCAGTATTGATAATATTGTCAGTGTCGTATTATCCAAAGAAAATACTTTGTATAACCGTGTGGGACGTGGATATAAGTATTATGTACCAAGAGGAGTAACTTATATCGACAGTAGTGGAACTAATGATAAACTATATTCTAATGGTGTATATTATTATTTATATTTAGATGAAATTAGTTATTACTATAAAAAGGCTGTAACCTTTAAACCAGATAATAGTAAATATTATTCCAAAAAAATAAAAAATGGTAAAAACATAGGTTATCTAGAAATAACTAAACAAGGTGAACTTTACCTAATTGAATTCGTTTATAACTATGCGAGAATCGAAGCCCTAGTACCAGAGCAAGACATTAATGATACAGTTTTAAACAGTTCTTACATTTTATCGACAATAAAATACAATAGTAATATAATAAAATTATCATTAGAAGACGACTTTTTAAAAAACAAAGAAGAAGAATATAACGTATTTAAGAAGAAAAATAATAATGACAATAACTTCTTACAATACGAAGAAAAGTAGAGGTGTATTTAAATGGGACTAATTGATAAATTTAAAAATCTATTTACCGAAGAAGTCGAAGTAGAAGAACCTGAAGTAAAAGAACCAAAAAAAGAAGGCGTTCAAAAAGAAGTCATTCAAGTTGAAATTCCTTCACCAAAAAAAGCCCGTTCTGACAAATACGAAGAAGAACCAATAAAACAAGAACAGCCACAAGAAATAATTGAAGAACCTAAAAAAAATGAATATAAATTTCCATTCTTTGACGATAATGATTTTGAAACCATTGACGTTAAACCAGAACCAAAAAAAGAAGAAAAACGAACAAGAACTCATAAAGAAGTTTATAACCCACCTAAAGAAGAAAAAAGAGTGTTTAGACCATCACCAATTATTTCACCAGTTTATGGTATTTTAGATAAAGGCTATCAAAAAGATGAATATACAAATAAAAGCGATGGACGTTCTTCCTATTATAGCTCTAAAGAAGCTAATGTAGACGCTATTAGAAACAAGGCTTACGGTGGCCTAGAATCTGATATTGAAACCACTTTATTTGGTGGCAATAGAGTATTGTTCAGTGACGATGACAAAAACAAGAAAAATACAAATGTTGAAACAAAATCTACTAAAACCGATTTTGATTTTGACAAAAATATCTCTGGAAAACCAAGACATGGAAAAGAAGATGACTTAACTGACTTACTAGAAGAAGAAATGGATAAACCAGTAGAACAAGAAAAAACAAAAAAAGAACCAAGAAAAATCAGTGATCAAGAATTATTTAATATGATTGACTCACTATATGAAAAGGGGAATAAATAATGATGATTAGCCTTGTTGATGTATTATCTGTATTTTTTTACATATTATTAATTGTACTAGTAGTTGCTTTAATAATTTTAGTTATCAATGCCATCAAAACTTTAGATAAAGTTGATAAATTAGTCGATGATATTAGCCAGAAATCTAATAAACTAAATGGTTTGTTTTGTATAATTGATAATACTACTGATGCCGTAGTAGGCTTTAGTGACACAATTATAAATTTTTTATCAAATGCCATTGGGAAATTATTTAATAGAAAGAAGGAAAGTGAAAATGAAGAAAAAAACTAGTGGACTTGGAAAATTTGTCGTAGGCGCTGGTGTTGGTGCTGCTCTAGGATTGCTTTTTGCTCCTAAAAAAGGCTCTGAAACCAGAGAAGACTTAAAAAAAATGTTCGACGATTTAGTTGTCAAAGTTAAAAATCTTGATATGAATGATGTTAAAGACATTGTTGAAGCCAAAATTGAAGAATTAAAAATTGGAATTGCTGAGTTAGATAAAGAAACAGTATTAGAAGAAGCTAAAAAACAAGCAAAAAAACTTAGAGATGCTGCTGAAGAATTAGTTAACTATACCATTGAAAAAGGCACACCAGCTATCGAGAAATCCGCCAATGCCATCAAACAGAAAGTAATCGAAGTATCCAAAAGCGTAATCAATAAACTAGAAAAGGAAAACAAATAATCACTTCGGTGATTATTTTTTAAATCAATGAAACCAAAACATATATTGATGTTAAAAAATTTCTTTAAAATTATGCTTGGATTTAAAAAAGACCTTAATAATGCTATTCCAGATAGTTATTGCCAAAATATTTATCAAATTAATTTTAATAAACTAAAAGAAAAGCAAATAGACACAATTTTATTTGACGTTGATAACACCTTAACATATGTTGATGACATTAATATACCAGTAGAAACAATTAATTTAATCGACGATTTAAAAAAACAAAATTTTAAAATATTATTACTATCAAATAACCATGAGCCAAGAGTAAAACCTATCTCAAAAGCATTAAATATTCCCATGATTTATGAAGCAAATAAACCACGCACTAAATCCTATATAAAAGCTCTACAAATGTTAAATTCTAAAAAAGAAAATACCGTTGCCATTGGTGACCAAATCCTAACTGATATAATCGGCGCTAAAAGATATGGCATTAAAGCAATATTAGTTGATCAACTTTCCAATGAAAATAATATTAAAACTGGTATTGCTCATAAACTTCAAAACCATATTGTAAAAAAACTTTCCCAAAAACATTTATTTAAACAAGGAAAATATTATCAATAACTATAAATGTAAACTTTAAGTATAAAATATAGATTTATAAAACAAAGATGTGCTATAATCATATATGAAAGTAGGTTAAATTATGGATTTATGGCAATATGAAAATAAACTTCATGAACAAGGAATTCATATAATTGGAGGCACAGATGAAGCTGGTAGGGGACCGCTATTTGGTCCAGTCGTTGCTGCCTGCGTTGTTTTACCTAAAGATTTTGAATTGGAAGGCTTAAATGATTCTAAAAAACTTTCTGAAAAAAAACGTAACCAGTTTTATGATTACCTAACTAAAAATACCATATATGCTGTAGGCATTATTTCTCCAGAAGAAATTGACCAAATAAATATTTATGAAGCTAGTAGAAAAGCCATGATTAAAGCCATAAAGCAAGTACAAAGACAAATAAATGTTGAATATATTTTATCTGATGCCATGCCTATTCAATTAGATATACCAGTAATGCCAATAATCAAAGGTGATGCTAAAAGTATGTCTATCGCTGCCGCTAGTGTCATTGCAAAAGTAACTAGAGATCAGATAATGTATGAAATAGATAAAAAGCACCCAGAATACGGCTTTAAAAATCATAAAGGCTATCCTACGAAAAAACACATGGAAGCCATCGAAAAATATGGTTTAATTGATGGTTACCGCAAAACCTATGGACCAGTCAAAAACTATTTGGAAACTGGTCATTGTAAGAAAGGAAAATAATATGATAATTAACGAGAACAATAAAAACACTATTTTACAAGGTATGGTAAAAAGAGGTTTAAATCAAGACCCTACTGAACTTAGAGAAAAACTTTACCAAGCTAATTTAAAAACATCTGTCAAAAAAGAAGAACCAAAACCTGTCAAAGATATTCAAAAAAATGTGCGAGAAACTTTTGAAAAATTGCGCCGTCTACCATGAAAATAACTACTATACCTGTTGGCATTTTACAAGCCAACTGTTATATTTTAAATAAAGATAATAAAATTATAATTATTGATCCAGGCGATGAGTATGCTAAAATAAAACAATATATTCAAGATAAAGAAATTGTTAAAATTTTAATTACTCACCATCATCCCGATCATATTGGCGCTCTGAACCATTTTGCTTCGCACCTCATTTTAAAACATCCAAAAGCTCAAACATATACCTTTGGACCCTTTTCTTTTGATGTTATTACTACTAAAGGACATACTGAAGATAGTGTCACTTATTATTTTAAAAATGAAAATACTATGTTTACCGGAGACTTTTTATTTAAAAACTCCATTGGCAGAACCGATATGCCTACAGGAAATATATCCGATATGCAGTACAGTCTAAATAAAATCAAAACTTATCCTGATGATACCATCATATATCCTGGTCATGGACCATCAACAACTTTAAAACACGAAAAAGAAACTAACTATTTTCTCAAGTAAATATTTAAAATATTGAACTATCATGTTATAATTAATAAAAGGAGGCTACAAAATGTTAGAAGGAACAGGTATTTATTTTTTACTACTTTTTGCAGTATTTTTTATTGTCTATTTAACAGTAAAAATTTGTTTAAGCAAACTATTTAAAGAAAGAAAAATTCCCGCATGGCAAGCCTTTATTCCTATTTATAGTACCTTAATACTCGTTGATTTATTAGATATTAAAAGAAGTGTCTTTTATAAAACTTTAATTCCTATCGTCAATTTGTATTATTATAAAATAATTATTGCCGAATTATTAAAAGCATATCAACTAAACCCTAAAGAAGCTATTTGGTTTATTATTTTCCCAATGTATAAATTTCCAGAATTAGTTTTTAAAAATCCTAAATTTATGCTTCACATGTATGATGATACTGAACAATTTTTTGTCAACCAAAACTCTCTTTACGATAGTAATAATACCACTTCTAACGAAAATCAAACACCAGAAATCAAAATCGATCCAGCTAACTATAATCAAATGGCATCAATTGATAATCCAAGTAATAACTTAAACACTCCATTAAATTCCAATAACTTAAATAATCAAAATAATTCTCAAATAAACATTGAAGAACCCCAGCAAGCCAACCAATTTAATAATGAAAATAATACCGTATATTTTAATCAATCATTGCAACCTGATGAAAGACAAGAAACCTTTATCCAAGCTAAACAAGAAAAAAAAGTCGAAGAAAAGCCCATTGTTATTGATAATAATAAACCAAAAGTTTGTCCAAACTGCGGCACCAAATTATCACCAAATGCCACAACTTGTTTCCTTTGTGGTACTAAACTATTGTAATATAAAATAAAAACGTGTATAATTATATCAAAAGCCAAGACCAAGAGGAGTAAATATCTATCTATTTCAAGAAAGTTAGTGGTTGATGAAAACTAATAATAGATAATATTGAAGGTAGCTTGACCAAGCTGGTTTTCTGAATTTTAGTAAGTTAACCCGTCAAAAGTGCGTTAAACTTAATCAAGGTAAGTAAAACTTATAAATTAAGGTGGTACCACGTTAAAAACGTCCTTAAATTTATAAGTTTTTTTTAACAAAAATAGAAAAGAGGTAAACTAAAATGCTAGATAAAAAATATGATCATAAAAAAGTCGAAGAAGGTAAATATGAAAATTGGAAAAATAAAGGCTACTTTACAGCCGGAGATATGAGTAAAAAACCATATGCCATAGTTATCCCACCACCTAATGTTACCGGGAAATTGCACATTGGTCATGCCTGGGATACTGGTCTACAAGACATACTAATCAGATATAAAAAACTAAAAGGATATGATACCTTATGGATACCTGGCATGGATCACGCTGGTATCGCCACACAAGCTAAAGTTGATAAAAGATTGCGAGATGAAGGCATCGATCCAAGAAGTATGGATAGAGAAGAGTGGCTAAAAGCTGCTTGGGCATGGAAAGATGAATATGCCGATAATATTCATAAACAGTGGGCAAAATTAGGTCTTGCCCTTGATTATACTAAAGAAAGATTTACTTTAGATGAAGGATTATCTAAAGCTGTCAATAAAGTATTTGTCGATTTATATAATAAAGGCTTAATATATCGTGGTGAAAAAATAATCAATTGGGACCCTGTTCAGTTAACCGCCTTATCTAATGAAGAAGTAATCTATAAAGATGAAGAAGGCGCCTTCTACCATTTAAAATACATTATCGATGGTACTGATGAATATTTAGACGTTGCCACCACTAGACCTGAAACTCTATTTGGCGATACTGCTGTTGCTGTAAACCCAAATGATAAAAGATATAAACACCTAGTCGGTCAAAACGTTATCTTGCCAATCGTTGGTAAAAAAATCCCTATAATTGCCGATGAACACGCCGACCTTGATAAAGGAACCGGATGCGTAAAAATCACTCCCGCACATGACCCAAACGATTTTGAAGTCGGACAAAGACATGGCCTAGAAAAAATAGTAATCATGAATCCAGATGCCACCATGAATGAAAAAACTGGCAAATACCAAGGATTAAATCGTTTTGAATGTCGTGAAAAATTAGTAGAAGACTTAAAAGAACAAGGCTTATTACTTGGTGTAGAAAAAATAACCCATTCTGTTGGTCACTCAGAAAGAAGTGACGCTATAGTTGAACCTTACTTATCAAAACAATGGTTTGTTAAAATGGATGTTCTAGCCAAAAATGCCCTTAAAAATCAACAAAATCAAAACACAAAAGTAAACTTCTTCCCAGAAAGATTTGAAAAAACATTAAATCATTGGCTAGAAATTTCCCATGATTGGTGTATCTCTAGACAGCTTTGGTGGGGACATAGAATTCCGGCATGGTATAAAAATGACCAAGTATACGTTGGTACAACTCCTCCAAATGAAGAAGGATGGACTAGAGACCCAGATACTCTAGACACTTGGTTTTCATCTGCTTTATGGCCATTTAGTACCATGGGCTGGCCTGATAATACCGAACTTTATAAAAGATATTATCCAAATGACATTATTATCGCTGGCTTTGATATTATCTTTTTCTGGGTTAGTCGCATGATTTTCCAAGGATTAGAATTCACCGGTCAAAGACCATTTAAAGACTGTTTGATACATGGATTAGTTAGAGATAACCTTGGAAGAAAAATGAGTAAATCGCTAGGTAATGGTGTTGACCCAATGGACGAAATTGATAAATATGGTGCCGATAGTCTCCGTTTCTTCTTAACTACTTCTTCAGCGCCTGGCATGGACGTGAAATACGATCCTGAAAAAGTTAAATCCACATGGAATTTTATCAATAAACTTTGGAATGCTTCTAGATTTGTTTTAATGAATATTGAAGATAATTATGAGGAAACTGAAGAAAATCTCACTCTACCAGATAAATGGATTTTAACTAAATTAAATCAAGTCGTCAAAGATGTTACCTCTAGTATGGAAAAATATGAATTTAATATCGTAGGCTCTACTTTATATAACTTCATCTGGAACGATTTCTGTGACTGGTATATTGAACTATCCAAAATTAATATGAATAATACAACCAAAACAATACTAGTTAAAGTCTTAAAAGCTATATTAAAAATGCTTCATCCATTTATGCCTTATGTTACAGAAGAAATATACACTAAACTTCCAAACACCGAAGAATCAATTATGTTAAGTACTTATCCAGAATATGATCAAAATGAAGTGTATAATGAATATAAAGATATGGAAAACATCATTGAATTGATCAAAAAAATAAGAAAAACAAAACTAGAAAATAACATTAAAGAAAACTACATTTCCTTTACAAATAAGATTTTACTTCAAAATAAAAATATCCTAGATAAACTATTAAAAAATAAAGAACTAGAAAACTACCAAGAATTAGATACAGTCATCTTTAATTTCATGGGCGATAATGTCACTTTGTATTATGATAACTCTTTAAACAAAACTGCTGAAATTGAAGGATTATATAAAGAAAAAGATAGACTAGAAGTGTCAATTAAAAGACGAGAAAAATTACTTTCTAATGAAAATTATATCAACAAAGCACCTAAAAATATCGTTGAAAATGAAAGGCAAACTCTTGAAAAAGAACGTCAAGAATTAAAGGTTGTCAAAGAAAAATTAAAATAATAAAAATATTGATTTATCCTAAGAAATGTGATATATTGGTAACAGAATAGGGGCAAGGAGGTGAAATAGATGAGAGATAATTCAAAAGGTTTTACTTTGATTGAGCTATTGGCTGTAATCGTTATCTTAGCTATTATCGCCTTAATTACAACTCCAGTTATTTTGAACGTTATCGAAAATGCTAGAAGAAATTCAGCCGTTGATAAAGCATGGGGAACAATCGATGCTGTTAGACTTGCTTATACTCAAGCTCAAACAGATATAAGCCCAGTTGGTATTCCATACACAGTTAATTTCCCTAAAGGAAGTGACAAAGGCGAAAGCGGTACTAATGTCGCAACTGGTGGTGGATTTGGACAAGGATATGTCAATGATACTCCAGTTCAAGCTAGTGGTGAAATGCCTCAAGGCGGTTTTGTTACCATTAGAGCCGATGGTAGTATAGTAGCTCACCAATTACAATTTGGTAAATACTATTGTTCAACGATGAAAGAAGGCAATAAAAACAGCTTTGATCAAAACTCAATGTATTGTTCAAGAACTATAGCAGACGTTACCGTTAATAATGCTAATAATGATAAAGTAACAGGATAAAGATACTAAAAATAGTATCTTTTTCTTTTGCCAAAATTACTAACCATCTTGTATAAAAAACATAAATATGCTATTATAAAATAGAGGCTGGTTACTATGAAAGAAGAATATGAACACACTAAAACAATTAATTCAGTAGAATATATCATGATAATTATCGTTTTATTAGCTATCTTAATTATTCTCGTTCCTGCATTAAGTAAAATTATTTATAATGTATCCCAAAATGCTTCTATGACTAGTACCCAAGGAATTATAGATAGTGTTAAAGCATACTATACCGATATGAACTTAAAAAATGAAGTCGCATTGCCATTTAAAGTAGTATTTAATAAAGATGGATATAACTTTTATGAAGTCGGTCAAAAAGTAAATTATAAAAGAGAATTAAATATAAAAACTTCTGGTAAACTTCCTAAATCAGGTAGTGTACAAATCAATATCGATGGCACTATCACTGTTAAAAACTTAACATTTGGTCATTTTAAATGTAATCAAAAAAATGGTCAAGAAATAATTTGTGACAATAAATAACCCCAAAGGTTATTTTTATTATTGCTTCATTTATGCTAAACTAGCCTACATCTGACGGTTATGATATAATTATATAAAGGTGATTTAAAGTGAAACAAGCAAACATCAGAAATTTTTCAATAATCGCACATATTGACCATGGTAAAAGTACCTTAGCCGATCGTATTTTAGAATTAACAGGTGCTGTATCTGAAAGAGAAAAACAAGACCAACTCTTAGATAACATGGAAATTGAAAGAGAAAGAGGTATCACTATCAAACTAAATGCCGCTCAGCTTCATTATCACTATAAAAATGAAGACTATATCCTGCATCTAATAGATACCCCTGGTCACGTTGATTTTTCTTATGAAGTCTCTAGAAGTCTAGCCGCCTGTGAAGGTGCAATCTTAGTCGTTGATGCCGCTCAAGGAATTGAAGCTCAAACACTCGCCAACGTTTATCTCGCTTTAGAAAACGATTTAACTATAATTCCTGTTATTAATAAAATAGACCTTCCGAATGCTGATATTCCTAAAGTCAAAAAAGAATTAGTCGAAACCCTAGGCTTCGATGAAGATGAAATAATATTAACTAGTGCTAAAACTGGAGAAGGCGTTGAAACACTATTGCAAGCTATTATTGAAAAAATACCTGCCCCTAAAGGAAGCAACCAATCAAAACTGCAAGCTCTTGTATTTGATAGCTATTTTGATTCCTATAAAGGTGTTATTGCTTTAGTTAGAATCAAAAATGGTCATTTAAAATTAAAAGATAAAATCAAATTTATGGCTACTGGTGCTACCTATGAAGTTACAGAGCTAGGCGTCAGTACACCAAAACACCAACGAAAAAACCAATTAGAATGTGGTGAAGTTGGCTATATATGTGCCAGTATCAAAAGTATTAGTGACATCAAAGTAGGAGATACCATTACCTTAGAAAATGATCCAGCCACCGAAAGTCTGCCGGGATATAAACCGATGAGACCGATGGTTTTCTGCGGACTTTATCCAATTGAAACTAATAAATATCCAGACTTAAGAGATGCCTTAGAAAAACTGAAACTAAATGATGCTGCCCTAGAATTTGAACCAGAAACCTCAACCGCTTTAGGCTTTGGCTTTAGATGTGGCTTTTTAGGACTTCTTCATATGGAAATTATTGAAGAACGTTTAGAAAGAGAATTTGGTATTAACCACATCGCCACATCTCCTTCCGTTATTTATAAAATAACCAAAACTGATAATGAAGTTATCTATATTGATAGCCCAGCCAAAATGCCTGATAGACAAAACATCAAAATAATTGAAGAACCATATATTAAAACTAATATTTATGTTCCAAGTAACTATATTGGTAGTGTTATGGAACTTTGTCAAAATAAACGTGGAACTTATATTAGTATGGAATATATTAGTCAAAATAGAGTCAATATCCACTATGAACTGCCATTATCTGAAATTGTCTATAACTTCTTCGATAAACTAAAAGGCTCAACTAAAGGCTATGCCTCATTCGATTACGAATTAATTGGTTATAAACCAAGTGATTTAGTCAAAATGGATATTTTATTAAATGGTGAAACAATTGACGCCTTAAGCCTTATCGTCCATAAAGACTTTGCCTACACCCGTGGTAAAGCTATTGTAAGTAAATTAAAAGAAATTATTCCTCGTCAGCTTTTCGAAGTACCAATACAATGCGTTATCGGTTCTAAAGTAATTGCCAGAACCGATATTAAAGCCCTAAGAAAAAATGTTTTAGCTAAATGCTATGGTGGGGATATTACCAGAAAAAGAAAACTCCTAGAAAAACAAAAAGAAGGTAAAAAACGTATGAAAATGGTCGGTAAAGTAGAAGTTCCAAGCGAAGCCTTTCTAGCTATTTTAAATATTGATGAAGAAAAGTAGGTGATATGGTGAATCCAAAATATAATGTCCAAAAAACTAAACAAAATCAAACTGTAGTTGTTTTTCCTCAAGCAAATCAAACATTAATTGCTAAAAGAAAAGAATTAATATCAGTATTAAAACAAGTATTAAATATCAAATATAACATTGAATCTCAAGCTGAAAATCACTTAAATGCCTTTGTCAATAAACAAATTCCCTTAGGAAAGTTATATATATATGATTTAACTAAATTAAAAAAAACCAAAGCCTATCGTCAAAATAATCAAAAATTAGAAGAATACCGTCGTCTAGTATGTGCCAATTTACAAAATGATCAAAACGTCTACTGTAAACCCATTGAACAGTTAAACTTTAAAGAAAAGCACAAATGAGTATTTACATTCATATACCTTTTTGTAATTCTATCTGCACTTACTGTGACTTTTGTAAAGTATTTAAAAATCATCAGTGGATAAAACAATACCTAAAGGCTTTAAATGACGAAATTAAAACAAATTATCGCGGCGAAAAAATTAAAACTATCTATATTGGTGGAGGAACACCTAGTAGTCTTTCTATCGATGAACTGCAAACCCTTTTTGACATTATTAATCAATTTAACTTAGAAAATAACCCCGAAATCACTTTCGAAGCTAATAGCGAAGACCTTACTACCTCTAAAATTAACTTTTTAAAAAATAAAATTACCCGCCTTAGTATTGGCGTTCAAACATTTAACCCAAAATACTTAAAACAAATCAATCGTACTATTAACTATCAAAATCTACAAAATGCCATTAAAACTTTTGAAAATACCAACATTGACCTCATGTATGGCTTTCAAAATCAAACAATAAATGAATTAAAAAAAGACTTAAACCAAATAATTAAACTAAATCCTAAACACATATCTACATATTGCTTAATCATCGAGCCCAATACCAAACTTTATATCGACCACTATCAACCATTAAACGATGATCAAGAATATACCTGCTATCAATTAATTCGTAAAACCTTAAAAGAAAATAACTATAACCAATATGAATTAAGTAACTTTTCTAAAAAAGGGTATGAATCAAAACACAATTTAACCTACTGGAATAATCAACCATACTATGGCTTTGGATTAGGAGCTAGTGGCTATATAAACAATGTAAGATATGAAAATACAAAAAGTTTAACCAATTATCTTCATGGTAATTACCGTTTAAATCAACACCAACTCTCTTTAGATGAAACTATTCAAAATGAATTTATTATAGGACTTCGTAAAATAAAAGGACTAAACAAACAATTATTTTATAACAAATATCAAATCCACTTAAACCAAATAAATATAGTTAAACAATTATTAGAAAAAAAACTCTTAAAAGAAAATAAAACTAATATATACATAAATTCCAAATATTTATATACTTCAAACGAAATTTTATTAAACTTTATCGATTTTTCTTTACACAAACATTAGTTTGTGATAATCTTAAAGTAGGTGATAATATGGAAAAAAACTTTGAACGAGAACTAAATTATATCAAAAACCCCAAATATAAAACATCAGCTTGTCAGCTAATTGAACTTCTTCCAGATTATTTCTATGAAGTTCCTGCAAGCTCTACCGGTAAATATCATCCATCTTTTTCTTTAGGAGATGGCGGACTACTTAGACACACTAAAGCCGCTGTTAGGATTGCCCATGAACTATTGGAAAATGAAGTCATTGGTTATTCATTTAAAGACGATGAAAAAGACCTCATGATTATTGCTTTAATAATGCACGATGGCTTAAAACATGGAATTCCAAAAGCCAAATATGTCCGCTTTGATCATCCAATTTTAATGGCTAACTATATTAAAGAAAATCAAGATAAAACTAATTTAAATGATAACGAAATAAAATTCTTACAAAATGTCATTAGTAGCCATATGGGGCAGTGGAATACCAATCCTTATAGTGATGTCATCTTACCAGTACCGTCAAATAAATATCAAAGATTTGTCCATATGTGTGACTATCTAGCCAGTCGTAAATTTCTAAACATTAACTTTAATAATAATGAAATAGAGGAGTGATTTAAATGGCAAAATGGGATAAAGAATATCTAGACTTATGTAAAAAAATACTAACAGAAGGAAAAGAAGTCGAAAATAGAACCGGTATAAATACCATCAAAATTCCTTCACATCATTTTCACTTCGATTTAGAAGAAGAATTTCCAATTTTAACCACCAAACAATTATTCATTAGACAAGCTGTCTTAGAAATGCTTTGGATATATCAAGTCCAAAGTAATGATGTTAGATGGCTTCAAGATAGAAATGTCCATATATGGGATGAATGGGAAGTCGACGAAGATGGTATTTACCGAATTTATGAAGCGCAAAGTGAACAAACACCATACGATAAAGAAAGAAAAGTTCCTGTACTAGACCCTTATAGTGTCCCTTCACATAATCATAATGGTCATTTAGACTATAAAAAAGACGAAAATGGTAATATTCTAACTGCTAAAAGCCTTAGCGAAGAAAATGGCTTAAAAATGTACCCAGATAAACCAGTAGTGAAAAAAAACATCAAAACCGCTAAATATTATGGTACAAAATATGCCCACACCATTGGGACTGCTTATGGCTACATTGTCGGTAAATTCCAATCAGTCCAGCACTTAATTGATAATTTAAAAAATAACCCTAATGATAGACGCAACGTCATCAGCCTTTGGCAAGATGATTATGTTAATACTGCTGTTTTACCATCTTGTGTCTGGTCAAGTGAATGGGACGTTACTGATGGTAAACTAAACGCTTGGGTTCATCAACGTAGTTGTGATGTACCACTTGGCTTACCATTTAACGTAACTCAATATTCCGTTTTACTGTATATGCTTGCTAAAACCGCCAATCTAAAACCAGGCACTCTAGATTGGAGTATTAAAGATGCCCATATATATGTCAACCAAATAGAAGGCATTAAAACGCAAATTGAACGAAGCGAAACCTTAGAGGATCTCAAAGCCCCAGAACTATGGTTAAACCCAGAAGTTACTAACTTCTTTGATTATGATAATTCTAAAGAATGTAAAGATGTCAAATTACTTAATTATAAACATCATGGTAAAATCAGATTTCCTCTTGCTCAATGAAATTAAATATCATAGCTGCTATTGGGCAAAATAATGAATTAGGTTTAAATAACCAATTAATATGGCATCTTAAAGGTGATATGCAATTCTTTAAAGAAAAAACTAATGGGCATACCATTATCATGGGTCGAAAAACCTTTGAATCTCTCCCACATCTTTTATCCAATCGAAAACATCTTGTGTTAACTCATCAAAACATAAAAATTCCAAATGTTCAAACATATCACGATTTAAACGCATTTCTAAACGATTACCAAAACAGCGATGAAGAAATCTTTAATATTGGTGGTGCCAGCCTTTATAAAGCCTTAATTGATTATACTGATCAAATTTATTTAACGGAAATTCAAGCGCAATCTAAAGCCGATACCTATTTTCCATATTTTTCAAAAGAAAACTTCATCCAAGAAATATTAGATGAAAAAATTGATTCAAACACTAATATCAAATATCGACATGTTTTATATAAAAGGAGATAATAATATGAAAGGCAAATTAATTACTATTGAAGGAACAGATTGTTCTGGTAAAGAAACTCAAACGAACTTATTAATAAAAAAATTAAGAGAAGAAGGATACCAAGTTCAAAATTTTTCTTTTCCCAACTATAACTCACCAACCGGACGTATTATCGGTGGACCATATCTTGGAAAAGAAGGCTTTGACCCATGTTATTTTGAAGAAGGTTCCACCAAAGTTGATCCTAAAGTCGCTTCCTTGTATTATGCTGCTGACCGTAAATATAATATTGACAAAATAAACTTTTTACTAGACCAAGGATATAATGTCATTTTAGATCGCTATATTTATTCTAACATGGCTCATCAAGGCGGTAAAATACAAGATAAACAAGAAAGAGAAACTATGTATAATTGGTTAGATAAATTAGAATTTGACTTGCTCCAACTTCCTAAACCAGATTTAACTATTTTCCTTCATATGCCTACTAAAATTGCCGAACAATTAAAAGCTCATCGCTTAGAAAAAGCCGATGGTCATGAAAAAGATCCACATCATCTAAAAAACGCTGAAACCGCTTATTTAGAACTAGCTAGTAAATACCATTTTGTCACTATTGAATGTGCCGAAAATGGTAAACCCAAAGATGTCAATACTATCAACGATATTTTATATAAAGAAGTCAAACCATTTATGAATAAAAGAATGTAACGTAAGTTATATTCTTTTTTCTAAATAAATATATTATATTATGAAAATAATCGCACATAGAGGAAATGATAACATCCATAAAGAAAATAGCTTAGAAGCTATATTAAATAGCCTAAAATGCCCTTATATCGATGGAGTAGAAATAGACATTAGATTAACTAAAAATAATAAACTAATTCTAAGTCACGACCCTTTTAATCAAGGCTATTACATTAATCATACTAACTCTGTAACTCTTCAAAAACAAGGATTAAATACTTTAGAAGAAATATTAAAAGAAATCAAAACCGATAAAATCATCATGATTGACGTAAAAGTAGACCATAAAAATATAAAAAGAATGCAAAAAGCATTGCTAAATATAGTAAAAAAATACCCCTTAAATTACTATATTTGTAGTTTTAACTATGAATTTATCAGTCAATTAAAAAAAATTCATTATAAAAAAGGACTAATTATAAGTCAAAATATTAATAATAAATATATAAATAATAACTTCGATTTCAATTCCATAAATTATCTTTATAATAAAAAATTACCCAGTAAAGAAACATTTAAATGGACCATTAATACTAAAAAAGAATTACAAACACTAAATAAACAAGATAACATCATTACCGATAAAGCCAAAGATATTTATAACTTTATACAGGAATCTTAACTTTTTCACTTAAAATAAAAGCCTCTTCGTCAAAACATCTGATTGTCTTCACAATATCTTGTGTCTGTTTTCTCGCTCCAGTAATCATTAAAATAACTTTTCCATCATTATCACTCTTAATTCTTGCCACTTGATAATTTTCTTTTTCCAAACACTTAATTAACTCCTTAGACCTTGTATAATTAATCTCGGTCATAAACACATTTGTTCCAAGCGCAATCCGTTCCTCCAACACACTGCCTAAATAAGAACCAAATAAAGACCCTAACGCAAAGGCAAACGCTTTAAAAATGTCCTTTTGTAATCCCATTAATACTGTTCCTGTTAGTATAATCCAAATTAAAGTAACCAAAAATTGTAAAATAGCTCCTAATTTCTTTTTCCCATTACTAACTACAATTAATCTCAAAGTTGCCAGTGCATCTTCGATAATCTTAAATACAAATATGGCTAAGTAAATAAGTATCTTCATATATTCCACCTAAAAATTATTTTACCTAAAACACCTCAAAATATACTAAACTTGAAAATAAATTCAAAATAATATATAATGTTTACGGTGATTAAATGGAACTTGATTTAAATATTTTAAACACTAAATCTAAAATTGATATTGATGATAAATTTTATTTTCCTAAAGAAGACTTAAAAAAAGCTGGTATCTTAGATATGCAAGAAGTAACCGTCAAAGGCACTTTAAAATATAATGAAGAATACCAATTAAATTTAACAATTAAAGGTGAAATGATTCTTCCTTGTAGTCTTACTTTAGAACCTGTCAACTATCCATTTAATATCGAAATAGACGAAAACATCGATGAATTCATCGAAAACTCTAAAAAAACACAAAAAACTATTGATATTTTACCAATAATATGGGAAAATATATTAATGGAAATTCCCATGAAAGTCGTTAGCCCAAATGCTAAAAATATGCAGACAAAAGGTGATGGCTGGGAACTTATAACTGATAGCGAAGAAAAAGGCAATCATAGCCTAGCTAAGTTAAAAGATTTATTATAGGAGGTGTTATCATGGCCGTACCAGCAAGAAAAGTTAGTAAAACTAGTGGAAGAATGCGTCGTACTCATTACAAAATAAGTGCTAAAACTGTTACAGTATGCCCAAACTGTGGAGCTCCTGTAAAACCACATCGTGTTTGTAAAAACTGTGGAACTTATAAAGGTAAAGAAGTTATCGCTAAAAAAGAAAATAATGAAGAATAAAAAAAACCAGGATTAATTTCCTGATTTTTTTAATTTGTATAACGCATCTCTTCATTAGAAATATTAAATATAAGTCCCATAGCTAACATATAACTAAGTAAACTAGATCCTCCATAACTTATAAAGGGTAGGGTAATACCCGTAATAGGTAGTAGTCCAAATGTCATTCCAATATTTTGAATTTGCTGATATAAAAGCATTCCTACCACACCCGCAATAACATATTTATTAACTAATTTATTCGTCTTTAAAGCCAAAGTAATTAATCTAATATCAAACATCGCAAGAAGTGAAAGTAAAATAACTGAACCAATAAATCCGAAATGACTCGCATAAACCGCAAATATAAAATCAGTCTGTGCCTCTGGAAAATAAATTGGATTTGTATCAAAACCATGTCCAAATAATCCTGCCGATCCAATCGCACTTAAACTATTTTCTAATTGATAACCGCTTTGATTCGACCAATCAAGTAATCTGTCAACTCTTAAAAAGAAACTTGTACCAAAAATCTTAATAAATAAATCTTGACTAATAAAATAAATTCCTAACACTAAAGCTACAAAAACAACTACTACTCCAATAATCATGACAAACCATCGATACCTAATTCCTGATATAAACAGCATCACAAATGTAATAAGTAAATAAATAAGAACCACACCAGTATCTGGCTGCATAAAAGTCAAAATACTTGGTATTAATACGACAATTGCCACTTTAACTAAAAACATAAATTCTTCTCTAATACTAGGATTTGGAAACTCTTCATTAAACTTAGAAATCATCGACGCATTTACAATAATTAAAATAATTTTCATAAATTCACTCGGTTGAATTGTACCAATACCTTTAATTTCATACCAGCACGTCGCATCATTAATCGTTTTCCCAAAGAAAAATAAACCTATTAAAGATAATATTCCAATCGCATATAAAAACCAGCTCATCCGGTATATATAAGTATTTCCCACAGTCATTATCAAATAAATAATCACAAAACCAGCGATGTACCAAATAATTTGATTTGTCACTAAATGACTCATTGTACTTGGTAAAATACTCCTTGCCCCATATAAAGTAATAATACTAATAAAAGCAAAGATTAAAATGGGAATTAAAATAGATTTATCAATTTTATACTTAGAAATCTTTTTCATAAAGTATCACCATAAATATAATACACTAAACCAACTAAAGATACAATTATTTTTAATCCAAAAAATTTTTAAATCAAAAGGAAAAAATATAAATATATCGTATGTTACTAATAGAGGTGATAATAATTCAAACATGTGAACAACTAAACCTAAATTACTTAAAAGAATTAGATAAAAACATAACCTTAATTAATTTAACATATGACATTACTTTTAAAAGTGTTTTTCAAAGAAATAAACATCTTTTAAAAGATTACTTATACTCACTATTAAATATAAAATCATCTAAACTATTTTTTTTAAACAGTGAATTATATAAAGAAAATAAAAATGAATATCATAAAATCATTGATTTATATCTATCTTTAGATAATAAAATATTTGTTGATATAGAACTAAATAAAATACCATTTGAAATAGTCATGGAACGTAATAACTTATATTTAAATAAACTATCTAGTATGCTTTTAGAAACAGGTGAAAACATCAAAAAATTAAAACAATATCACCTTTATCAAATTAACTTAAATGCTCACCAATCTGACATAAACAAAAACAAAACAATAATATCTTTTGATATTGAAAATCACGAAATATATCCAATAAAACAAAAAGTAATTATCAAAAGTCTTGCAACTTACAGAAAGTTATATTATACTTATGGTAATAGAAGTAAAGAAGTCATATGGAATACTGCTTTAACCGCTAAATCATTCACAGAACTATATATACTCTTAAAACAAATATTAAATGAAAAGAACCTCCAAAAATTTATAAAGGATGTGATAAATATGAGTAAAAGTAAATTTGTCCTTCACGCTTGGGAAAAAGAAAAATTAGATGCCTTAGTCTTAGAAAATACCAAAGAATATGGACTTAAAGTTGGCAGAAAAGAGGGAAGAAAAGAGGGCAGAAAAGAAGGTATAAAATCAAGTAGTCTTAAAATAGCCAAAAACCTATTCAATATGAATATGAACATCCAAGACATTTCCAAAGCCACAGGTTTATCTTTAAAAGAATTACAATTTTTAAAAGAAAATTAAAATAGTGCTAAATAATTAAAGCACTATTTTTAAGTTATTCAATAGTATAAGGATTATTTTTTGAACCATTTCCACCAGTTATTTTTATGTCTGACGATAAATATAAAGCAGGGCGAGATGGATATGTATTATGAGCTGAAATACTCATTAATTGATTATAATTGTTTATTACAATTATAGAAGTAATTGTTCGAGTACCACCATTTTTCATTATCCAATTAGTGTACTGACACTCCACAGAATTTTGTCCATTAAGTTTAATAGAACCACATAAATTTTTATTCGAATTAGCCCTTATATACTCACTTGCATTAATTAGTCCAATAAAGCCATTCCATTTGGTAGCTTTTTCTGAATTAATCTGATTTTGCATAGTAGGATTATTGCTTAAATAAAATGTACCAATATACCATACATGTGACATTATCATCGGTTTATAATAATTAATTATGGAATTATAATAATTACCATTTAAATATGTATTAAGGCTAGTTGGTTTTGCCCAATTCTCTGAATCATTGTTACCCCATGCCATATTGGTTACACTTTCATTTTTAATAATTTTTATTGTTTTATCATTTTCTAATGATAAAATTCGCCAGCCAGCTTTATCTCCATTAAAGGTTATATAATTATTTGGATCACTTCCTTTATATATGTATCTTCCTTTTTCATACTCATCTTCATATAAACCATCACCTGAAGTAACAATTTCTACATTATCTAAAATATCATCTGATGCACCAGGTGGATTTATACAAGTACTATAAAGTTCATCTAAAGCTCCTTGTACATCTTTACTTTTTAAACCACTAGTTTTATTATCGTACGTTACTTGATTACTGGGAAAATATGTCGCTGCCAATACTCCTATAGCACCAAATATTAAACCACCAAGAATAAAAATAAAAATTCGATTTTTTAAAATTCTTTTAAATTTTTTCATTTTTTCATTCCTTTCCTTATATAAATATTTTTATTACATCATTTTAATAATTTTCCAATTATACGCACTCCTTTCATATTATGACATTTTTATTATCATTCATATTATAGCATCAATATGGACAATCTGTCCATATATTGAAACAAAAAATTTCGAGATAATAATTGTGGACAGGCGGTGCATACTTATGAAGCATGATGATAATTATTATTACGATATAATTAGACAAAATATCAAAAAATACCGTGAAAAAGCTAAATTAACCCAACAACAACTTGCTGATAAAGCAGGTATATCGATGAATTATATTGCTAAAATAGAAAGTAAAAAAATGCAAAGAGGCTTTACAATTGTTGTCTTAGGTCGAATCGCTGATGCTTTAAACATCGATATTAGATTATTGTTTGATGAAGTAAAATAAAATTTCTTTCAAATTTCACATAATTTATAGTATAATGGAAATAGGGTGATAGAAATGGACATGATATGGCAATATGTAATTATAATTGTGGTACTGCTTATAATAGCGCTTGCTATTTTAAAAGCCAAAAGTAAAGATTTTAAATTGGAAGCTAATAAATTAATTGAATATTTAGGTGGTACAGCTAATATCATCAACTATGAAGTAAATAATTCGAGATTCGTTGTGAACCTTCATAATATTGAATTAGTAAATAAAGAAGCCATTCAAAAAATGGGTGCCCAAGGTATTGTCGAAATTGACAATCAATTAAAAATTATTTTTGGTGAAGATGCTAAACAATTAAAGAAAAATATTGACGATTTAAAATAGATGTAGAATAAAAACTACATCTTTTAAATTCCATTGACTTTAAAAAGCATATACATTATAATTTAAATAGAATAGGGTGGTAAAAGTGGAAAAAACAAAACTAATCGCAACTGTATGTGAAAGTAAAAATGAACGTAGACAAATAGAAGAATTTATTAAAAGTGGTATTGATGTCATTAGATTAAACATGAGCTATTCTTCCCAAGAAATTTGCCGTAGACTAATTAACATAATAGATGAAACAAATAAAAAACTAGGTACTAATACGGCAGTAATGCTAGATTTAGAAGGTCCCTGTGTTAGAACTGGAACCTTTATTGGTGGTAAAGCTAATTTAAATACCGGTGATAAAATAAGAATATATATGAATGAAATTAAAGGTAATATGACAGGCTTTTCTGTCAATTATTCTAATTTAGTCAACGATTTAAAATATCATACTAAAATCAAATTAAGTAAAGGTAATGTAATACTTCAAGTAATTGAAAAAGGTTTAGACTATGTTGTATGTGATGTCCTAAAGGGTGGCGAAGTCACTGACCATTCCAAAATCTATTTACCAGAAACTAAAATTAGCCGTAAATTTTTAACTAAACAAGACTATAACGACATTTTATTTGCCGATGAAATGAATGTCGATTTTATTAGCGTGTCATCTATATCTTCAGCTGAAGATGTCCTTGAAATAAATGACCTATTAATTGAACTAAAAAATGAACATATCGGTCTTTTAGCTAAAATTGAAAATAAAAGAGCCGTTGATGACATTGATAATATCATTAATATTGCAGACGGTATTATTTTAGATAGAGGCGATTTAGGAATTGAACTACCAATCGAAATTGTCCCAAATATTCAAAAGAAAATAATTCATAAATGCTATCAAGAAGGCTGTCTAATGGTTATTACTGCCGAATTTAATAGTTTTCTAACTAGAAAAGCCATTCCAAACCGTGCCGAAGTTTCCGATCTCTCAACCTTAGTATCTGAAGCTATCGATGCCATTATGCTAACTAGTGAAACCACTGTTGGAGCTCATCCTGTTGATACCGTTCGTATTGTTAGTAAAATAATTAAAGAATCTGAAGACAGTATTGATTATGGATATTTTTTCCGTAAATCATTAAATGAAAAACAAAAAAGCATTACCTCAACTGTTTCTTCCAGTGTGGTATTAGGAGCTAACGAATTAGATTGTAAAGCTATTTTAGTTGCCACAAACTATGGTAAAACCGCAAGACGTATTAGTCAATTAAAACCACCTTGTCCAATCGTTGCCGCAACCTCTAACCATGAAGTTGTTAAAAGTCTTCAATTGCATTTTGGCGTTTTACCAGTAACAGCCCAAGGTGATACTCTAGATGAATTAACTGAAAATGTCAAAAAACAAATAACCACTACATTTAATTTAAATAAAGGTGATAAAATTATTATTACTGGTGGTTATCCATTTAAAAAAGTTACTTATACTAATTTTATGCAAATCGATGAAATATAAAAGAATAAGGAGCGATGCCCATGTATAATTTAGGTGAACAATTTAAAATTGATAAACAAAGAGCCATAGCCAATAAAAAAAGCATCATACAAGGACCAAATTATCGTTTTACTGTTTTAACCGAAAGATTAATTCGTTTAGAATATAATGACAATGGGCATTTTGTCGATGAACCCACTGAATTAGTCTTATATCGTGATTTGCCAACTCCTGAATTTGAATTAAAAGAAGACCGTAACTTTGTAATTATTACTACCAAATATTTTAAATTAACATATATTAAAGGAAAATCATTTATAGGTGGTAAAGCCAACCCCTCAGCTAACTTAAAAGTTGACCTTTTAAACACTGATCGTTATTGGTATTATGGACACCCTGAAATCAGAAATTTTGGCGTACCTAATCCATCACTGTCCGAAGGGGGAACAAAAGGTAAAGGATTATACTCTGTCGAAGGTATTGCCAGTATTGACGATACAGCATCCTTACTATTAAATGAAGATGGAACCACACATCAAAATGATGAACTAAGAATTGATACCTATTTATTTATGTATAACACTGACTTTGAAGACGCATTAAAAGATTATTATCAAATATCTGGTTTTCCTGCCTTACCACCTAGATATGCCTTAGGAAACTGGTGGAGTAGTAATAATGATTATGATGACTTAAAACTAAAAAAACTAGTTGACAATTTTGATAGAAATAACATTCCTTTATCTGTTATCGTGTTAGACAAAGATTGGCATAAACGTATTAAAATTCAAGATAAATATCTCAGAACCGGCTTCACTTTTAATAACCAATACTTTACAAATCCTAAAGCCATGATTGATTATCTACACAGTAAAAATATTAGAATAGGATTAAGTATCGATCCAACATCTGGTATCTATAATATTGATACCTATTATAATGACGCCTTAAAATACATTCAAACTGATAATACCGGTAAAATTCCTTATAATGTTTTAGACCCTAAATTTATCGACGTCTATTTAAAAATGTTTATTCATCCTCTAGATAATCTAGGAATTGACTTCTACTGGCTTGATTTGGAAAATACCCAAAATACGCCACAATTAACTTTATTAAAACATTATCAATTTTATGATATGCAAAGAGATTATAAAAGAAGACCACTAATTTTATCAGAAGGTGATACTATAGCGCCTCATCGTTATCCAATATTATATTCTGGTAAAACTCCAGTAGGCTGGGAAACACTAAGAAAAATACCATTTTATAATAACAACACCTTTAATAATGGCGCTCAGTTTGTCGCTCACGATGTCAGTGGTTATTTCAAAGGAACAGAAGATAATGAACTTTATTTAAGATCCATTCAATTAGGCACCTTTTCACCAATTTTAAAATTTGGTGTAGATAAAGGTCGCTATTATAAAAGAGAACCTTGGCGCTGGGATATTAAAACATATACCATTGCCAAAGACTACTTGCAACTAAGACATAAATTAATCCCTTATATCTATAGTGAAACCTATAAATATCATAAATTTGGTGATCAATTAATAAAACCATTATACTATTTAAAACCAGACTTTTATGACGATGTCTTATACCGTAATGAATACTTCTTCGGCTCATCACTATTTATCGCTCCGATCATTACCCAAAAAGATGAAGTCATGAATCGAGTAGTCCATAATTTCTATCTTCCATCAGGTACTTGGTATGACTATGTCACTGGTAAAAAATTTCCAGGTGGTAAAAGCTATATCAGTTTCTTCCGTGATGAAGACTATCCCGTTTTTGCTAAAGCCGGTTCTATAATTCCCTTAAGCAATAATAAAAACTTAAATGATACTACACCACCAACCGATATGGAAATCAATATCTTCCCAGGACAAAGTAATTCATACACCTTGTTTGAAGATGATGGAGAAAGTGATTTATATCGCAAAGGCTTCTATCTATTAACTCAAATTGACTATACTTATATGCCTAATAATTATAGTGTAGTTATTAGATCAGTTAAAGGTAAAAGCGGAATCATTCCTGATAATAGAAATTATACTATTATTTTTAGAAACACCAAAAGAACCGAAGAAGTCACAGCTTATTTAAATGATACATCACTATCTTTAAAAACTTATGTCGATGGACCAAACTTTATTGTTGAAATACGTGATGTTCCAACTGTTGGTCAATTAACCATTAGCTGTAAAGGTAAAGATATTGAAATCGATGCTTTACGTCTAATTAACGAAGATATTGAACGCATTATCAGTGACTTAAAAATCTCTACAGAAATGAAAGAAAAAATTGATTCCATTCTTTTCAGTAAAGATCCAATTAAGAAAAAAAGAATTTCTATTCGTAAATTAGCTAAAGATGGTTTAGATAAGAAATTCGTCAGAATGTTCTTAAAATTACTTGAATATATTGGTGAAATTTAAAAAAGTTATAGAAAAAACTATAACTTTTTATTTTTGCCTTTCAAAAATAAGACCTTTATAATATTTCCAAGCAATTACCCTAAAAGCTAACTTATCAATTAAATTCTCATCAATTGTTTTATTATTAATAGCTGTTTTTATAGCATTTATACTACTTTGATAATCTGTTGTCATAATTAAATCATTTCCCGCTAAAACCGCTTTAACTGTCGCATCCGCAATATCTGCCACGGCACCCATAGCTAAATCATCAGTCATAATAATGCCGGTAAAATTAAGTTCATTTCTAAGTAAATTATGTACACTCGGAGAAAGAGAAGCAGGATTTTTATCATCGATACTCTTAACAATATTGTGACTAACTAAAACCGCTTCTGTCCCTGCATCAATACCAGCTTCAAATGGCGGAATATCATTTTTTAATATATCGTCATAAGTCCTATCATCAGTTACTGATTCAGTATGTGTATCCTTATTATTTCCGTAACCAGGGAAATGTTTTAACGTATAAGACACGCCAAGTCCTTTACTCGCATCAATTACAGTCTTCGCATAAGTAGAAGTTATCTCACTGCCTTGTCCTAAAGCCCTATCGTACATGTAATCACTAGAATTAGTCGATACATCTACTACCGGCGCTAAATTGACATTAATTCCCAAATTGTAAAGTAAATTACTTTTCTTAATAGTATCATTCTTAATTGCCTCAAATCCTCCAGAAGCATATAACTCCTTTGAGGACTTAAAAGGTGTAGAAGCCAGTTTCGGATTACTACTAACTCTAACCACCTTGCCACCTTCCTCATCAGTAGCTGTCAGTATCGGTATATTAGAAACCTCCTGTAAACTGTTCATCATATTTTTTACTTCTGTAGAACTTTTATCTTTAAAATCTTTTTCGAAAAACACATATCCACCAAATTGATTATCTCTTAATACATCAATTCCATCATCAGGGTACCTTACTAATAATATCTGTGCAATCTTTTCATCTAAACTCATTTCTTTTAATTTCTTATACGCCTGCTTATAATAATCTTTAAAAATTCCATTGTCCAAAAAATCAGTTGGAATTCCATTTTCATCCTCAGTTACATCCGCACTAGTATAACTTATAATTTCATTATTTTGTAAATCAAAATTTTTATTTAAATCACCACTATATTCAATTTTCAAAAAATCTCCCACTTGTATATCATCATCATTCATTCCAAATGTATAAATAATATTATTGCTATCTTGAACTGTCACATAATCTCCATCAGTATTTATAACCGAAGCTAAAAGTTCATTTGTATCATCAACTTGTGTACCTTTGTTAACCCTTAAACTAATAAGAATTCCACTTGCTAATATTGTCACAAAAACAATCGATAAAGCAATTAAAATATTTTTCTTGTTCATAATTCCTCCTCACTATTATTATATATAAAATTATCTCCCAAAATATGTCAAAAATAAAAAACCACAAAGTGATTATTTTTTTCTCTCATCAATTCTAGAAAAATGAGTAACATGTGATTTGTCATAAATAACTAAATCCTCAGATTTTAACTTAGCCTTCTTGTCATACTTGTTTATATTATTTGTAAACTTATCAATCGTCGAACACTTTACATCAATTTTACCATTCTCAATCTGATTCAAATATGATAAAGTGGTTCCTAAAATTTCCGCAAATTTCTCTTGCGATAAATGATATTTCATTCGAAAATACTTTAAATTAATAGCCAAATTTTCAGCTAATCTCATAACCTTTACCTCCAATAATATTGTTAAAATTATTTTATATTTTCACGAAAGCAAAGTCTTTACTATTAAAACGAAAGAAAATGTAGACAAGTAATAAAAGATGTAGTATATTTATTATAGTAAGACGAAAGGAAATGAAAAAATGAAGAAAAAAGTCGAAATGTTTTCCAAAAAATATCTAATAGGAATAATACTAGGAATATTTGTCTTTGGAGTAGGAGGAGTATATGCTGCTACATATATCGCAAGTAATCGAATAACCTATGATCATTCTACAAGTGGCATGCAAGCAACAGAAGTCCAAGGAGCCATCGATGAACTTTATAATATCTGTTTTCCACCAACAACAGCCAGCCAAGTCATGGATGGATTAACCAAAGATCCATATGAATGTAGATATTTCTTTAAAGGACAAAATCCAAACAATTATATAACCTTTAA
>CALVRX010000011.1 GCA_944358815.1 uncultured Bacilli bacterium
TGCATTTGTAGCTATGAGAAAATATATCTCTTCTAATTTACTTGAGCAAAAATATATCAACAATATGGTGCTAGATTATAACTCTCAAGTCAAACTATTACATAGTAAGGCTGTTTATCATTGCGGGGTAAGTATAAATAGAATAGGTTATAAAACATTTTCTATTACTTTAATTGGTGATGAGGAGGTAAGTAGTTTATTAATAAATAGAGTTAATAACATTATATAGATAACTTGAAATAAAAAAATTTACTTATGCTGAAGATATTATAATCAATATAAGTTTACACGAATTTATAATTTTTTTGTGAAACATTGTTATTTTGTTTGACTGGATATTTATTTACATATTATAATTTAGGGTGTGAATGGAGGTAGATGTAATGGAAGCATGGAAAGGATTTAAAGAAGGAAAATGGATGAATGAAATTAATGTAAGTGATTTCATTAAATCTAATTATACTAAGTATGATGGTGATGAGACATTTTTAAAAGGTACTACTAAAAAAACAGATAGTGTTTGGGGAAGATGCTCAGAGCTTTTAAAAGAAGAATTAAAAAAGCATGTATTAGATATTGATACTGTTCATATGAGTGGTATTAATGCTTTTGAACCTGGTTATATAAATAAAGATGATGATGTAATTGTTGGACTTCAGACTGATGCGCCACTTAAGAGGATGGTTAATCCTTATGGTGGTATTAGAATGGTTTATCAAGAGCTTGATGCTTATGGATATAAATTAGATCCGACAGTTGATAAGTATTTTAATGAGTTTAGAAAAACACATAATCAAGGAGTATTTGATGCTTATACTAGTGATATTAGAAAAGCTAGACATAATGGTTTGTTAACAGGACTTCCGGATGCTTATGGAAGAGGTAGAATTATTGGTGATTATCGAAGAGTAGCTTTATATGGTATTGACTATTTAATGAAGCAGAAAAAAGATGAGTGGGATAATAAGTTGCTTGGTCCTATGACTGATGATTTAATTAGGCTTAGAGAAGAAGTTTCAATGCAGTATAGAGCTTTAGATGAGATTAAGAAGATGGCAGCTAGATATGGATTTGATATATCTGGCCCAGCTACTAATTCTAAAGAGGCTGTTCAATGGACTTATTTTGGTTATTTAGCTTCAGTTAAGGAAAACAATGGGGCTGCAATGAGTTTAGGTAGAGTAGATGCGTTTTTCGATATTTATTTTGAAAGGGATTTAAAATCAGGAGTAATTACAGAGGAAGAAATTCAAGAGTTAATTGATCAATTTGTTATTAAACTTAGACTTGTTAGACATTTAAGAACTCCTGATTATGATGAGTTATTTTCTGGAGATCCTACTTGGGTAACGTGCTCAATTGGTGGTATTACTAATGAGGGCGAGAGTATGGTTACTAAGACCAGTTATAGGATTTTACATACTTTGACCAATTTGGATACTTCACCAGAACCTAATATGACAGTTTTATGGTCTACTAAGTTACCAGAGAATTTCAAAAAATACTGCGCTAAAATGAGTATTAAAACAGATGCTATTCAATATGAAAATGACGATGTTATGAGACCTATATACGGTGATGATTATGCAATTGCGTGCTGCGTTTCGGCTATGAGGGTTGGTAAAGATATGCAGTTTTTTGGAGCTAGATGCAATTTAGCTAAATCACTTTTATATGCAATTAATGGTGGTGTTGATGAGAGGACAGGAGATTTAGCTGTTGATGGTTTTGAAAAAATGACCGACGAAGTACTCGATTATGAAAAGGTAAAAAGTGCTTACTTTAAGATGATTGAAAAAGTGGCAGAGATTTATTCTAATGCAATGAATATTATTCACTATATGCATGATAAGTATGCTTATGAGGCTGGACAGATGGCACTTCATGATACGGATGTTAATAGGCTTATGGCTTATGGCGTAGCAGGACTATCTGTGGCGACTGATTCACTTTCAGCTATTAAGTATGCGAAGGTAAAACCAATTAGAAATGAAAATGGAATTGCAGTTGATTTTGAGATTGATGGAGATTTTCCTAAGTATGGTAATGACGATGACAGAGTAGATAATATTGCTAAAGAGATACTAGAGAAGATGTTTAAGGAACTTTCTAAACATAAATGTTATAGAAATGCTCATCCAACTTTATCAGTTTTGACAATTACTTCTAATGTTGTTTATGGTGAAAAAACAGGAGCTACACCTGATGGTAGAAAAGCTGGAGAACCATTTGCGCCTGGTGCGAATCCAATGCACGGAAGAGATAGTAGCGGCGCAATTGCTTCACTTAATTCTGTAGCAAAACTTGATTATGCGAATTGTTGCCGTGATGGTATTTCTAATACCTTTAGTATTGTGCCATCATCTTTAGGACATTCTGAAGATGAAAGGGTAGAGAATTTAGTGTCTTTACTTGATGGTTATTTTGTCCAAGGGGCACATCATTTAAATGTTAATGTTTTAAATAGGGAAATGCTTATTGAAGCGATGAACGACCCAGAGAAATACCCATTACTTACTATTAGGGTATCTGGATATGCAGTTAGATTTAATAGACTTACTAGAAAACAACAAGAAGAAGTTATTGCAAGGACTTTCCATGAAAAAATGTAGTGGTTTTATTGATTCAATTGAAAGCATGGGTTTAGTTGATGGACCCGGTATTAGGACGGTTGTGTTTTTAACAGGTTGTAAGCTGAGATGTTTATTTTGCCATAATCCAGAGATGTGGGTAAAAGGTGGTGATGAATATACGCCAGAAGAGTTAGTTAAGAGGATTCTTCGAAATAAACCTTATTTTGGTAAACAAGGTGGAGTAACTTTTTCTGGCGGCGAACCGCTTTTGCAAATAGATTTTTTACTTGAGGTATGCAGGTTACTTAAAAAAGAGGGTATTAATATTGCTTTAGATACAGCGGGTGTTGGTTTAGGTTATTATAAAGAAATACTTGATTTAGTAGATTTGGTAATATTAGATATTAAGTATACTAATAATGATGGTTATAAGAAACTAACTGGTATGGATATTTCAGAAAGTGAAAAATTTATTAATGAACTTAATAAAAGTGGTAAGGATGTATGGATTAGACAGGTAATGGTGCCTGGAATGATGGATAGTGAGGAATATATTGATAGTTTAGCTAGATATATTTTAAAAATTAAAAATGTTCAAAAAATAGAGTTTTTACCATTTCATCATTTAGGTTTTTCAAAGTATGAAAAATTAGGTATAAATAATCCACTTATAGATGTGCCAGAGATGGACAAAGATAAGTGTGATGAGTTATATGAGAAGTTTATGAAAAGATATGATGAATTAAAGGAGAGTTTATGATATTTATATGGTATCCAAAATGTTCGACATGTCAGAAGGCTAAAAAGTGGCTTGATGAAAATGGTTTTAAATATACTTTAAGAGATATTGTTACAGAGACTCCAACAGAAAAAGAACTTAGTTTGTGGGTAAAGAAAAGTGACCTTGATATTAAAAAATTTTTTAATACATCTGGTATGAAGTATAAACAGCTTGGACTTAAAGATAAGTTAGATGATATGAGTTTTGATGAGAAGGTTAAACTTCTGTCTAGTGATGGAATGCTTATAAAAAGACCACTTTTAATAGGTGATAAGATTATTGTTGGATTTAAAAATTATGATAGTTTTTAAAATAGGCTGTTGATGCCTATTTTTTCCATATTAATGTTTATATTTTTTGCCAGTGCTACATGTTCAAAAAATTCAAGTATTTATGTTATTAGTAGAATTACTGGTATTTCAATGTTTTTTTGTACAGGAGTGAAAATTATTTATGTCATTTATAGTACAATAGTACTATGTCTGTTTTGTAATTTGAAAACAAAATGGAAACATTGGTGTGCATCCGCTCACAATTTCTCCAACAACTCAATTTACATCATCATTATATATTATTGTCTTAGTTATCGCAAAATGATTACATAAGAGATGTTGTTTAGAGAAGTAAATGCAAATCAATAATCATTTAAAGTTGTGATTCTTTCAGCATTAGAATTTATAATTAAACTAACTCGTGTGTCAATGTTCACTTTATTCGACCATATGATATTAAAAAAGAAATCAACCTCAAAAAAGTCAATTTCTCTAACTATTTCATTATCTCAACAAATCTTAATTTTGTCTCTAATTATTTTCTACTACATATTTAATAAAACTTCTAGTTTCTGATAATGGATGTTGTGGAAACATTACATCATATTTTGACTGTTCTGATAAATTCATAAGTAATCCTTTTTTGTAATTTTCATCATAAGGATCTTTAAACCATCCATCCATATTTGGTAAAACAATTTCTCCATCGCTAACCAACTTGTTCAGGATTGTAGCATCTCTAAGTCCAGTCGTTCCTATTTCATCGAAAAAAGCTTGAATATTAATAGTATTTTCATTCATATCAATATGCATTGTCAAAACATATTGCATACCACTTGGTTC
>CALVRX010000012.1 GCA_944358815.1 uncultured Bacilli bacterium
CATTAATCTATAAGTAATTCTTTTAACTGCTTCTGGTCTCATCTGATCTTTCAAAGCCTTCTCATCAGAATTTGTAAATTGATAGAATTGTTCAATACTAATACCCTGCATTTTCAAATGATCAGCATATTGTCCAACCATTCTATCTAACTCTTCATTAATCATCGCTTCCGGAATATCGACCTTAACATCCTTAGCTGCTGCTTCAAGTAAATCATCCATATATTTATTTTCAGCTTCCATTTCTTTACGCGCTAAAATATTCTCTGAAATTTGTGCTTCTAATTCTTCTTTAGTCGTAATTCCTTCCATACCTAAATCATCAAAGAAATCTTTGTTAAGCTCAGGTATCTTAACCTCTTTAACTTCATGAACAATAACTTTAAAAGTAGCTTCTTTGCCTTTTAAATCTTCAGCATGATAATCTTTTGGGAAAGTTACTTTAACATCTTTTTTATCTCCAGATTTTAATCCTACTAATTGATCTTCAAAACCTGGAATAAATGTTCCACTACCAATTTTTAAAGAATAATTTTCAGCTTTACCACCTTCAAAAGCCTTACCATCAATAAATCCTTCAAAATCAATAACTGCTATATCACCATTAGCAATAGCTCCATCTTTTAACACATCCTCAGCATATCTTTCACGCATATGATTAATTGCATCTTCAATTTCTGCCTCTTCAGCTTTTACCTCATCTTTTTTAATACCTAAGTCTTTATATTTTCCAAGTTTAACCTCAGGTCTTAAAGTCAAAGTAAATTTAAAAGTAACCTTATCATCGTCAATATTTGTTAATGCAATATCAGGACGAGCTACTAACTCCTTAACATCATCAGCATAATCCTTAAGCAACTTTTGATAAGCTAAATCAGCCGCACTATCAGCTGCATCCATATATAAAGATTCCTTACCATAATGTTTAATAAATACATCTTTTGGTGCTTTACCAGGTCTAAAACCATCAATTTTAGCTTTTTTATTAGCTTTTTTAAATGCTTTATCTAAAGCCTCTTCCCATTCTTTTCCATCAATAATAATTTCAATTTCTTTTTCACTTCTTGCCATAATATTTCCTCCTATATCCATACACCAAAGCCAATAGCTACCATACTAAGTAATAAACCAACTGACCAAAACATTCTAACTACATCTGTTTCTGACCAGCCTAACTTTTCAAAATGATGATGTAATGGTGCCATTAAAAATACTTTAGTATGAAATTTACTTATTGCAATCCACTGTATAATAACACTAAGTGTCTCAATCACAAATACACCCGCCACTATAATGAGTGTAACTTCGTGATTTGTAATAATTGCTACGCTTGCTAGCGCTGCTCCTAAAGATAAAGATCCAGTATCACCCATAAATATTTTAGCCGGATAACAATTATAGACCAAAAATCCCACTAACGAACCGACTAACACAAAACAGAAAATTGCAATCGCCTCATTACCAGAAGCCCAATTAGCCCCCCAAGTAATAAGCCCAAAAGCAAAGAATGCTATTGCCGATAAACCTCCAGCTAAGCCATCAAGTCCATCGGTAATATTTACCGCATTACTACTTCCTACTAATACAAATAACAAAAACATACCATAAAGCCATCCTAAATCTAGCTTTATACCTAAAGTATGAATATCCACAATCGGTTCATTACCACTACTCAAAAACATATAGAAAAATACTAATGCTACGATTATTTGTAATACTAGCTTCCAAAAAATGCTTAGTCCATCATTAGTATGTCTTTTAATAATCAAATAATCATCAATATAACCAAATATAGCATAAGCAATAAATACAAATAGTACAATAAATAAATTAGTAGAAAACTCCACCTTACCCGTTAAAACCAGGGCAATCATTATTAAAACCGTTGGAATAATAAATATTATCCCCCCAGTCGTCGGTGTACCATTTTTTTTCTTATGTCTTTCTCCTAGTGTATTACTAACTTGCTGTCTAATATGTTTTTTCTTCAGCCATTTAATAGCAAAATAGCCAAAAACAACTGAGACCGAGAATCCTAACATAATCGACAGTACAGCTTTGGCTAATACTAACATATCCTCATCTCCAAGTAGTACAATTATATCATTTTTTAATACCTTTTGTACATAGTTTTAAAACATTTCTATAACTTCATCAAGTCTATCAATAACAGGAAAACCTTTCCCATCCATATCCAAATCAAATCGAATTGCAATGCCACCAGCATTAGACCATTCTTTCAAATTTTCTGGATAATCATCTATTAAAATAGCATCCTTGACCTTAACCATTTTCGTTTTAGAGATTCGTTTAGGTACCGGAATAATAGTAACATCAGTTAAATACTTTCTAATCAAATTGATTTTAAACTCTGCTTCCTTCATTGAAACAACATGCGATAAAATATATACATTAAACTTCCCACTGTTAATAATCTTATTAATACAACTAAACGCCTCATTAATTTCAGAACTTTTCTCTAAAACTTCACACCAATCTAAATTTTTAAAAAATTGATAATACCTTTCGTAATCTTTAGCAATCTGTCCCTTTTCAGCCATTTTATATGATACATCTATAGTATTATAAATAACTCCATCAAAATCAATATATAAATTCATAAAATCCCCCTTTATAGAAAAAAAGGGAATAATCCCCTTATTTTAAAGCATCTAAAAGTTCTGCTTTCTTCATAGTTGAGTAACCTTCAATATTTTTATCTTTAGCTAATTTTTTAAGTTCAGCTACTGTCATTTTACTCAAATCAGTATCTTCACTTTTTTCTTCTTTTACTTCTTTTTTTACTTCTTCTTTAGTTACAGTTTTTATAACCTTTGTTTTATATTCCTTACCTTCTAATGCTGCTTTAGCGACTTTTACAAGTTCAGTAAATGCCTTTGGATCATCAATAGCAATCTCAGAAAGCATTTTTCTGTTAACTTCTACATTAGCTTTATTTAAACCATCGATAAATCTAGAATAACTAATTTCATTTAATCTACAAGCCGCATTAATTCTTGTAATCCATAATTTTCTGAAATCTCTTTTTCTATTTCTTCTGTCTCTATAAGCATAAGCACCAGAATGCATTACTTGCTCTTTCGCTGTTTTATATAATCTATGTTTACTACCGAAATAACCTTTAGCTTGTTTTAAAGCCTTCTTTCGGCGTGCACGATGAATAGTTCCACCTTTAACTCTCATTTAAATCCCTCCTATTTATTAATTAAATCTTTTAATCTTTTCATATCTGATGAACTCATTTCACTATCGTGATGTCTTCTTCTTCTTGATTGATTACTCTTATGAGTTAACTTATGGTTTTTCATAGCTGGTTGAAATTTAACTGAACCACTTTTTCTAACCTTTAAAACCTTAGATAAACCCTTATGTGATTTTGCTTTAATTTTAGCCACAAACATTCCTCCTATTTTTCTTTGTTTGGCGCAAGTATCATTGCCATAATACGACCATCAATCTTAGGCATTTGTTCAATGACAGCAATATCCTTAGTAGCATCTGCAAAACGCATCAAAACTTCTTTACCTAAATAGCTATGTGTAATTTCACGTCCCTTAAATCTAATACTTACTTTTACTTTATGACCTTTTTGTAAATATTTACTTGCATTATTTAATTTAGTATTAAAATCATGAACATCTATATTAACAGAAAGTTTGTATTCTTTCATATCTAAATTAGCTTCTCGCTGTTTTTTCATATTCTCTTTCTGCTTTTTCTTATTTTCATATTTATAACGATTATAATCCATAATCTTACAAACCGGTGGTTTACCTCCCGGATTCATAAGCACTAAATCAAATCCCGCATAATCAGCCAAAGTAAGCGCATCTTTAATCGGTTTTACTCCTAATTGTTCACCGTTTGGACCAATTACCATAACCTCTTTTGCTCGTATTTGCTCATTGATATATAAATCTTTATCTCTTGCGATACAAGACACCTCCAATAAAAAAGTGAATACAAAGTATCCACTAAAATGCACATTAAATAAGTATAAAATCTCTTATTGGCATTGAACCCATCACTTAACTGTAATCGGGTGAGAAGTGGACACTTCTTCTTTCCTTTTTCAAATTACAACAATGATTATACATATAAATCGTATGTTTGTCAAGTTTTTATATTCCAAATTCTTAAAGTTTTTGCTATAATCAAATCACAGAAAGGAAGGTACTTATGACAACAAAAATTGATTATGATGATTTTTCTAAAATTGAATTCAAAATTGGAGTCATTAAAGAATGCATCAAACACCCAAATGCCGATAGACTACTAGTCTTCCAAATCGATGTTGGCGAAGAAAAACCAAGACAAATTATTTCTAGTATTGCAGAATTTTATAAACCTGAAGATGTTATAAATAAAAGAGTTGTCGTTGTTACAAATTTAAAAAAAGCTAAATTTAGAGGTATGGAATCTGATGGTATGTTAATGTGTGCATCATTAAAAAACGATGAAGATGTTGAACTTTTAACCATAACCAAAGATTTTGCTGGCGGTACCAAAGTAGATTAAAACCAAGTTTCAAAACTTGGTTTTTATTTACCTTCCTCATGTAATTTATCAATAATCTTCTCTATCTTTTGAGCATGTTGAATAGACTCATCATAAACAAATTCCAGCTCAGGTATTTGTCTTATATCAACCCTATCGCGAAGTTCATGACGAATAAAACCTCTAGCCTCTTTCAAAGCCAAAGTTGTTTCTTTAATTTTACTATCATCTAAAACCGTAAAATAAACTTTCGCATAACCTAAATCACTACTAACTTTCACATCAGTAATAGTAACAAAATTAATATTCTTATTTTTAACTTCATTTGCAATTATATAGCTAATTTGTTCAATCAAAGCATCAGATATTCTCTCAATTTTAATACTACTCATAGTATCACCTCAATTTCCTATCAACTACATTATAACACATTTTTAAAAGAAACTAACCATTAAAGCTAGTTCCTTTTTTTCACCATCTGTCTGTCATTATTAAATGAAACATAATAACTAATTGGTTTAGCACCTAATTCATCTATAATACTATCAACCATCTCAGAAGTATAATATTTAATTTTTTTATATTTTACCAACTTATATTTGTCACCTTTCATAATAACCAAATATAACTGTATTGCAAATTTTCCATTAACAAGTTTATCATTATCTTCATAGACAAACCCAACCAAACAATTTAAATATTTATCTTATATTGTTCAAAAATTTTATTTTTTAACCTCTACCATCTCATAAGCCTCTATAGTATCACCAACTTTAATATCATTAAAGCCTTCAATAGTAATACCACACTCATAACCTTTTTTAACCTCTTTTACACTATCTTTTTCGTGCTGCAAAGATCCTATTTTACCGTCATAAATTACCACACCATCACGAATAACTCGTGCCTTGGCATCCCTTTTAATCACTCCATCACTGACAGAACAACCAGCAATATTTCCTACCTTAGAAAACTTAAATATTTGTTTAATATCAGCATTTCCAATAATCTTCTCTTCAAACTCTGGATCAAGCATACCTCTCATAGCTGCTTCCATCTCTTCTACTGCTTTATAAATTATATTATAAAATCTAATCTCTACGCCTTCTTCTTTAGCTTTATCAGCGATTACTTTTGATGGTCTAACATTAAAACCAATAATAATTGCCGAAGACGCTTTAGCTAAAACAATATCACTTTCCGTAATACCGCCAACACTACTTCGAATAACATTAATTTTAACACCTTCAACTTCTATTTTCTGTAAACTATTTTTAACCGCTTCCGCACTACCATTTACATCAGCTTTAATAATTACATTAATTTCTTTTAATCCTTCACCAATTTTAGAAAATAAATCATCCAAAGTAAATGCAGTTTTAGCTTTACTGTCTCTAATACGAGCCTGTTCTTTACGTTCAGATGCAATACTCTTAGCTTCCTTTTCTGTCGCAAAACTCATAAATCTATCACCAGCAGATGGTACTTCATTCAAACCAGTAATCTCTACCGGTTGTGATGGAAGTGCCATAGTAATCTCTTCACTTTTATCGTTTCTAAGTGTTCTTACCTTACCAAAAGTTGTTCCAACTACTATTGGATCACCTAAACGAAGAGTTCCATTTTGCACAAGTACTGTCACAATTGGTCCAACATGCTTATTTAATCTTGATTCAACTACAGTACCCATCGCATAACGATTAGGATTAGCCCTATAATTATTAACATCGGCAATTAACAAAATATTTTCGAGTAAATCACTAATACCTTCACCAGTAACAGCAGAAAGTTTTGTAAAAATAATATCTCCGCCCCATTCTTCTGGCATAAGTCCAGCTTCCGCCATTTCCGTCATAACCTTATCAGGATTAGCTCCTGGTTTATCCATTTTATTAATAGCCACAATAATTGGTACTCCAGCAGCCTTGGCATGATCAATTGCCTCTCTTGTTTGTGGCATAACTCCATCATCAGCTGCTACAATAATAATAACAATATCTGTGATACTAGCCCCTCTAGCGCGCATTTCTGTAAAAGCCGCATGCCCAGGAGTATCAATAAAAGTAATCAATCTATCATTATACTTAACTTGATAAGCTGAAATTGCTTGCGTTATTCCCCCTGCTTCACCATCAGCCACATTTGTTTTTCTAATTGCATCTAACAAAGTTGTCTTTCCATGATCGACATGTCCCATAATCGTAACAACAGGTGGTCTCGGAACTAAATCTTCTTCCTTATCCGTAACTTCAAACTCCTCAAAATTAGCCACATTAGCTGTCTCTTCTCTTTTAAGTTCCTTACCATAATCAAGGACAATAATCTCTGCATTTTCAAATGAAATCGAACTGTTAATATTAACCATAAGTCCTAAAGAAAATAATTTCTTAATAATCTCACTAGCACTCACTCCCAAAGCCTTCGCAAGTTCTGAAATTGTCATATTTTCTTTATATAAAACTACATTTTCATTATGAGTAGGTGTATTACTCTGTAACTTTTCCTTACTCTTATACATAGCCTTTTTTTTCTGAGCTAAACTTTTCTTATTGTCATTTTTCTTATTACTTTTTATAGTCTTTTTCTTATTTTGATTACTTTTAGTATTTTTCATACTACTTTCTTCCAAAGCTACTTCTTCGGCAATTTCTTCATCTTCCATCTCTTCACTAATTTCATCAAAACTATTATCGAGCATTGTAATTGCCTCTTCATCAAGCATATCATCTTCATTTTTTACATCAATATCTAACTCAAAACATTTCTCTAACACTAATTTTACATCGCGGTTAATATCTTCTGCATACTCTCTAACACTCATCATTTTTCTGCACCTCTTTTCTATTAATCTAATAAATCATTAAGCTGTTCAAAAATTTCTGAAGGAACATTAGTTTCTAATTGTCTATCAAGTATTTTACTCTTTTGTGCTTTCAAAAATACCTCTTTATCTTTTTTTAAATAAGCTCCTCTCCCATTAGCTTTTCCAGTCTCATCGACAATAATACTACCTTCTGGAGTTTTTACAACTCTAATAAGTTCATTTTTAGGAAACCTCTCTCTCGTAACCACACACATTCTCATTGGTATCTTTCTAATCTTCATAAATACTAATACCTTTTTCTCTAGCTTGCTCTATCGTTTCTACATCAATCTTAAAATGCGTAAGACGAGCCGCTAATTTAACATTCATACCTTTTTTACCAATAGCCAAAGATAAATTGTCATTATCTACAACTACTAATGCGTCTTTTTTCTTTTCATCAGTTACAAATACATGTAAATTACGAGCAGGACTTAAAGCATTTTCAATAAATCTCGCTTCATCAGCTTCATATTTCACAATATCAATCTTTTCACCATTAAGTTCCGCAATAATTCGGTTAATCCTACTACCATGCTCACCAATACAAGCTCCAACAGGATCGACATTTGGATTTTCTGAATAAACTGCAATTTTTGTTCTATTTCCTGCATCTCTAGCCACACTATAAACCAAAATAATACCTTCGTTAATTTCTGGAATTTCAAGCTCAAATAATCTCTTAACAAAACCATAATGTTTCCTAGAAAGTAAAATTAAAGGTCCTTTAGAATTATTTTCTACCTTTGTAATATAAACCTTTAAGCTAGAGCCCATTTTAATAGTCTCACCAGGAATAATCTCACTTTTAGGTAGTATACCTTGTGTTCTTCCCAAATCGATATAATAATTGCGTACATCTTCCATAGCAACTATACCAGTCATCATCTCATCTTGCTTATCGGCAAACTCATTATTGATAATCTCTCTCTCTGCTTCCCTTATTTTTTGAACTACAACCTGTTTAGCTGTAGCAGCAGCTACCCTACCAAAATCTTTTGGTGTAACTTCTTTTTCAATAGTCTCACCAATTTGAATACCTGGAACCTTCTTTCTGGCTTCCTCTAAAGTAATATGAATTCTGTCATCAAAATGAAACTCTTTTTCAACTTCCTTCTCATTACCATCTTCATCAGTAATAATCTCTTTTTCTAAAACTCCATCTTCTTTTTCATACTTTTCGTTAAATACTACTGTCTTATAAGAATAAATCTTAATATCACCAGTTTCTCTATTAATATCTACTCTCACATTAGAAAGTGAATGATAATTTTTCTTATAAGCACTAGTTAAAGCAAGTTCCATCGCATCATAAATAACATCCTTATCAATTCCTTTTTCTTTTGATAAATTTTCTACAGCTAATTTAAACTTCTTACTGTCCATCTTCTCCACTTCCCTTCTCCTTAGAACAAACATCTAAAACATAACTCTCACTAATAGGATCAGCTTCATCTAATATAGGATTTACAATCTCATTTACTTTTACACAATCACCAACATTAATGTAACCAGGTTTATCGATAACTAACCTTAAAGTATTCACATTATCTTCTTTACCGTAAAATACCTCATCTAAAATATATCCAGCATCCTGAATAGCTCCTTCAAGCAAATTTCTAATTTTTTCTTCCACTAACGCACCTCCTCAACTACATTAAAGAGTGGGAAACCCCACTCTTCTTTGCATGTCTAAAACCATTATATCATATTTTTCTAACTTTTAACACTTTTTTATTATAATAACCCCTACATTATCATTCTTTTTTCTTCAAATACATGCTATAATATTAAAGGTGATAAAAATGATTACAAGAACAGACAAAAATAATTGGCATTATATTTTAAAAGGTGCTGCTGTTATATTTATTTATTTCTTCTTTAGTTTCTTCCAAACTCTACCATTCACACTTCTGCACATCAACACCAATGAATTGCCAACAGTCATCAAAATAATATACACCCTAGCCGTTGAATTACTTATGATGTCTATTATTTTCTACATTTTTGAAAAAGAATATAAAGCAGCCTTTCAAGATATAAAGAAAAACCATTTAAAATACTTTAATCAAAACTTAAAATACTACATAATTGGCTTAATTGTCATGATGGTCGCCAACCTATTAATAAATCTTCTTGGTGGAGGTCTATCTAATAACGAAACAGCTATTAGAAATGAATTTACTGCCTTACCAATCTATACTTTTATTTCTGCCGTCATCCTAGCTCCTCTTTTAGAAGAAAGCGTTTTCCGCTTATCTTTTAGAGCCATCTTTAAAAATGATGTCTTATTCATAATCGTATCTAGTTTAGTCTTTGGCGGACTTCATCTATTAACTACCCCGATAAACGAACTATTTCCTCTATACCTATTATCGTATAGTTGTTGTGGTATTGCTTTTGCGTATATGCTTAAAAAAACCAATAACATCTTTGTCTCTACCTTCTTCCACTTTATGCACAATGGTCTAATTCTTGCTTTACAAACTTTTCTCTTCATCTTTTCGTAAAGACTTTTGTCTTTTTTTTAAATATGTTAAAATAAATCTAGGTGAAAACAATGGAAAAAAATACAGAAAAACACTTTTCTTTTCTAAAACTATTTATAATAATAATTTTAATAATTAGTGCCATAATTGCTTACGGTTTTCTTGTTGAACCCAAATTAATCACTGTCAAAGAACAAAAAATAAGCCTTGATAATTGGCCAGATAACTTTAATGGTTTCAAAATAGTCCATATATCTGATCTTCATTATGGAAGAATTTTTAATAACCAAAGCCTAAAAAAACTCGTTCAAAGTATTAATGAACAAAAACCAGATATTGTTGTCTTAACCGGTGACTTAATTGATAAAAATACTAATATGACAACAAGTAAAGCCAATCAAATAAGTAACCTTTTAAAACAAATAAATGCAACCACTGGTAAATATGCTGTCAATGGTAATAATGATTTAAATTTTGATGAATGGGTAAATATCGTTACTAATGGTGGATTCAAAGATTTAAATAATACTTATGACACCATTTATAAAGATGGATATAGCAGTATCTTCATCGCCGGTGCCAGTACCGTTAAAGATAAACTAAGTATCAACGATAAATTAAAAACATCCATTGATTACTTAAACTCATTTACTAAAGATGGACCAATCTACAAAATCTTACTACTCCATGAACCAGACACCATTGATGATCTATCAGTAAACCCTTTTGATATGATTCTTGCAGGTCATTCTCATGCCGGACAAGTCAGATTACCCTTTTTAGGTCCCATCATTTTACCAGACGGAGCCCAAAAATACTATGATAATCATTATAAAATTGATAATAGCGACTTATATATTTCCAATGGATTAGGTGTATCCAATTACAATTTTAGACTTTTCAACACTCCATCATATAGCCTATATAGATTGGTTCAAAAAAAATAAATGGACTTTCAAAACATCATTTTAACCATATCTGGACTATATGCTATAAGTAGTCTAATTGAAGAAATAATTGAAACACCAAAAGAAATCAAAACTATTAAATCAAATAAAGAAAAATATCAAAATCTTTATCATACTATAGAAAAATTCATTCAAAATAATCAAACAATTAAAGGGCAGCCTTTAAATCAATTAAAAAAAACATCATATCCACAAGAATTACAAAAAATTATCATTCAATTTAAACAATATGTCGACAGCGACAACTTCGACAACTGCCTTCAAAGATTATACAACTTACAAATCAACTATATAACTATTACTAAAGATATTAAAAAATATCTTCAAAATGCCATCGACAATGAAGGTACATATAATCCCCAAAATAATACTATCAATATCTATAAAATATTTGATAAACAAAGTGTTTTAACTCACGAATTTCTCCATATGGCATCAACCAATCAAAATAGTGATTCTGGCTTTTGTACTACTATAAATAATACCTTAATTGGTAGAGGTTTAGATGAAGGATATACCGAACTTTTAAATAAAAGAATTTTTAAACCTAAAAACACTGCTTATACCAATATCGTCGAAATTGTAGAATTATTAGAAATTATATTTGACAACAAAAAACAAATGGAATATGCCTATTTTCATAATAATATCTTTATAATTTATCAAACATTCTTAAAATACGGCACCAAAAAAGAATTCTGTCAAATAATCCAAACTCTAGATAATCTTATTGATACTGATATTCCAATATATAAAAAAATAGCTACTATAAAAACAAAATTGTATATATACACTATTTTAAAACGTTCTAAAAATAAAGAAAAAATTGCAGCTGCTGAACAATTGTTAGAAAAAGATTCACTAATTAAATTACTCAAAAACAAAAATATTATTTTAGCCAATAAACCAAAATATAAAACAAAAATCAAACAAAAAAAAAATGGAGGTATAAACATGGATGTGCTAAATTATATTTTAAACGATTTAAATAATATACTACCTAATTATTTTTCTTTAATAAGTAACATCACAGTTGGTAGTATCACAATATACATCACTTCAAACGTTGCCAGAAGTTTAAAAGTAGGAAAACAAAATAAAATCAGAAATTGGAACTTATCCAAACAAATACCTAGCCTATCAGGTGAAACATATAAACCTATTCAATATGCCAAATTTGATCAAAATGAATTAAAAAAACTTCAAATTATTCTAAGGCAAACCAAATACCCACAAGAATTAGAAACAATAATTAAAACATTTCAAGAAAAAGTATCACCAGAAAATTTTCAAACTTGTTTATGTAATTTAAAATCAGTAAAAATTGAACATTCTACTTTAGAAAATGACACCAAAAATTATCTTACCAATTTATTTTCATTAACCCCTTATGCCGGTTATTATGCCTCAACAAAAAATTTAATTAAATTAAAAGGTTCAACTGTAAATCAAACAGCTCTCACTCATGAATTTTTACATATGGCTTCGGCTAAAGATAAACTTAATATCGGGTTTAATTGCATCACTAGATTTAACAATCAAGAAATAGGTAGAGGTTTAAACGAAGGATATACTGAACTTTTAAACCAACGAATTTTTAATAGCAAATCACTAGCATATTTTCACAATGTTAAAATTGCTAAACTATTTGAAACCTTTTTTGATGATGCTAAAGATATGGAAAATGCCTATTTTCACAGTGACATTGAAACTTTATATAGAGTATTCTCACAATATGGTACTAAAGAAGAATTTTTCGAAATTATAAATAATTTAGATAATCTTGCCACTACAAAAATTCCTATCTATAACACAATCACTTCTATTAAAACCCAGTTAAAACTTTATACAATAATAAAAAGAAGTAAAGATATAACAAAAATAAAACAATTTGAAAATATTTTAGACCAAAATACACTAACCAAAATTTTAAGAAACGGTCAAACAATCACCTTAGCAAACAAACCAGTATTTAAAAACAAAACAAAATAAGAGAGCCCTAGCTCTCTTTTAAAAACTCTTTTATCAAATCTACATGCTTTTTAACTGTCGCTGGTGCTGGTCCTCCAACCACTGTTCGATCATTAACTGCTTTTTTCAAATCGATATACTCATAAATATCCTTATCAAACAATTCAGAAAAATGTTTATACTCATCAATACTCATCGAATCTAAAGTTTTATCATTATCAATCGCATAAGCAACAATTGACCCAATAATCTTATATGCTGTTCTAAATGGCATACCCTTTTTTACTAAATAATCCGCTGCATCAGTAGCATTAATAAATCCTTTTTTTGCTGCCTTAAGCATATTATCCTTTAAAAACGTCGTCGTATTAAGCATTGGAATAAAAATAAATAAACACATTTTCACTGTATTAACAGCATCAAAAATAGCTTCCTTATCTTCCTGCATATCCTTATCATAAGCTAAAGGTAATGACTTCATCATCGTAAGCAACGCCATTAAATCACCATATACTCTACCACTTTTACCTCTAATTAACTCTGTAATATCGGGATTCTTTTTTTGTGGCATAATTGATGATCCTGTTGAAAAAGCATCATCTAACTCGATAAATCTAAACTCATGACTACTCCACAATACAAATTCTTCACTAATTCTCGATAAATGAGTCATGATAATTGACAAAGCCGCAGTAATTTCAAATGCATAATCTCTATCAGATACACCATCCAAACTATTTAAACAAGGACCATCAAAACCCAATAATTCACTAGTCATATATCTATCTATATTATAAGTAGTTCCAGCTAAAGCACAACTTCCAAGTGGATTCATATTCATTCTTTTACTAGCATCTTGCAAACGCAAAATATCCCTCTTAAACATTTCCACATAAGCCATAAAATAATGTGCTAAAGTAATTGGCTGAGCTCTTTGTAAATGTGTATAACCTGGCATAATAGTTTCATAATTATCTTCTGCTTTTTTAATAAGTTCCGCTATCAGTTCTTTAAGTAACTCAATAATCTCTTGAACCTCATCACGCATACAAAGACGTAAATCCAATGCCACTTGATCATTACGACTACGTGCTGTATGCAATCTTTTACCAGCATCACCAATTCGTTTAGTAAGTTCACCTTCAATAAACATATGAATATCTTCCGCATTCATATCAAAATCTAACTTACCACTCTCTAAATCATTCAAAATATCTTTTAAACCATTAATAATCTTTTGACTTTCCTCTTCACTAATAATTCCACATTTTCCAAGCATCTTCGCATGGACATTATATCCTGCTTATACATCACCTTGTCAAATCTAATTGATGAATTAAAATCATTAGTTCTTTGATCAATTTCCTTCTTAAATCTTCCTGCCCACATAACCATATTTTCTACCTCCTTAAAGAAAAATAAAAAAACATCTCTAAAAATAGAGACGTTTTAAAACGTGGTACCACTCTAATTGCTAATAAAATAGCCACCTCAAAATCTATAACGAGATTACCCGAACCTATATACTTTGCTAAAACATTTCCATAAGTCACTCACAAGCTCTTTTCAACTATCACTCATCATTTGGCTCACGCCATCCCAAACTCGCTGTAAAAAGTAAATAATTTACTCCTCTTGGTCATCGATTTTACAAGAATTTTACCATATCATTTATTACTTGTCAAATCATTTTTTCAAAATATTTACCTTTAAAACATTTTGATTAACTTCTTCAAATTGTCCCATTTTTTCTATTTCACTAAAATCAATCTCTTTAGATTGATAACCATCTTCTAAGCACCATCTAATAACCCTCATCTGATTACTATTATATTTGACCTTCGCATATACTTTTAATTGATTTAAATCTAAACCATGCTTGACACCTTTATAAATCTGATACATCTGATCTTGAGAAAAAATTCTATTATTATAAAGAGCTATCTTTTCTTCATCAAACTTTTTTTCATATCCAAGTCGCATTAGACGCATCTCAAAATTGTAAAATTCAGTTTTCGCATATTTATCAATATCTTCTTCTGAAAGTCCATGCTCATATCCAAGAAAAATTTCTCTCAATTGACTAAAATCAAAATCACCATTATTATATTTTTGAATATTTTTAAGTTTTACTCCTGCAAATAATGCCCTTATAATCTCTGACATCTGATAAAAATCTAAACTAGGTAAAGCCACTTCCTTCATTTTTTTATAAGATAAACCATTTTCCAAAGCCTTTCTTAATAATTTCATTTGAAAATGATCAAAATCTGGACTAGCATATAACAATATCTCTTTCTTAGAAAGTCCATGTTTTTGACCCTTTTTTATTTGTAATAATTGATGCTCATCAAACAACTTATTCTTAATTATTGTCATTAAATCGCTCCCTTTTAAGTTTGAACAACAATAATATCACTTTAAAATCATGATGTCAAATTCTCTTACATTATATTCAAAAACATCCAAAATATTTCTCTTAATAATCTTCTACCTTTCCATCATAATTCCATAAACCCAATTTTCCCTTTATATAAATCGGTTTTATTAAACATACATCTTCCAATTTAAAAGCATATCCGCACCAACTTTTATCTTCAATAACATGTTTATAAATAATTGCATCTTCTTGACGTAAAATCTCTCTAAACTCATCGTCAACTTCAATAACATCTGTCAATTTTACCATAGCTATAATACATCCTAAATCAAAATGTTCATTTTGAATACCAAAATTTGCAATAGCTTTTGTATCAACACTTTTTCCAGCGTGAATTAAAAGATTACCACGATATTTAGTCTTCCATGTTCGAAACTCATATTTCTTTCGTCCCTTCGCAATTAAAAAAGCATATGGCTGCTTTATTGTTAACACCTTCATTCACCATTCACCTTAAAATCATTAAATAAATACTTATCAGGTAAATATAAAAATTCATCACCATTGCTAAAATTATGATCTTGTCCAGGAACAATAATAACCTTTACATTTCTAAAATCTTGAATTAATGGTAAATAATTAAATGAAGTATCCTTACTACCAAACACAAACGTTAACTGTCCCTTATAATTTTGAATACCATCTTTAGTTTTATGTAAATTAATCATAAGAGGTATATTTACCAGTAACATCCGTTTAAAAGAAACATTACCATATTCCTTTTGAATACCTTGCGCTGCTCCATTAGAAACTCCCATAAAATAAATATTTCCATCTTTTAAATAATCTTTTAACCGCATCAAATCATCATCTATATTCATATCAGATAAATTTGCCATTACTATAACTGTTAAACCATATTTATAATTTATTCTTTTAGCTATCTTCAAATACTTATTTTGATAACCATAAATAGAATCTAAAACTCCCGTTTTAATCAAAAAAACATCTTTACTACCACTGACAATTCCATACTTATCATCAATAACATCGTCAAACTTTAAAATATTCAGCCTAAGTTCTTCATCAAACTTATGAGCTAAACTAATTAAATAATCCTTATTTCCAAGCTCACTTAACCAATCTTCATTAATACCATTAACTAATCCAGCGATAAAACCTGTCAAAGCCGCAATACTATTAGTATCACCACCTAAATTAATCGCCCCGATAATTCCTTCCATAAAAGTATTAGTATTTAAAAATGTCCAAATCACTGCCTCTAAAGTATCAACAATATAATTGCTAGACTTAATATAATCTAAATCAAGTTTATAAATATCTGTCGTCAAAAACCTTTTATAAGCTCTTCTCGCATTTTCACTAAACTTATAAAAATTAAGCTCTTTAACTTTTTCATATGCCTTAAACTTATTAAAACCAGAAAGTAAAAAATGTACATATTTAACAAAAATAAAACATCCCATAATACTATATTCATGACCATGAGTTAATGATGAAACTTCCCTAATTAAATTTAATAATTCATCATCTTTCAAGTCATCGTAAAACGAATATAAAGCAATTGGCAACATTCTTATTAACGAATCATTACTATTACTCTCTATATCTTTACTACCGCATTCCTGAACCTTAGCTTTCTTAGTAAAATAAAGCAATAAACTATTTTTCGTAATCTCATCTATATCAAAAGCCACTCCCGTTGAAGTATATGCACCATTATACATCCAATTACAATACCTTTTCATCATATCATCATAATCTAAGGTATGTTTATTAATGATAGAATCAATAGTGGCTAATACTAAAGCCGTTTTACCAGACCAAGAACCAGCAGGAACACTAAATGCTCCAAACCCTTCCATTTTTATTACCGGATTTGCAACCAAATCTTTTCTATCCATACCCTTGCAATAAACACCCATTGCATCACCAATCGCTAATCCTAAAATACTATTTACAATCTTTGACATATCTCTACCTTCTAACTACTAATCTATTATATCAAGAATTTGTAAAAATAAAAACCATTCATTTTAACATATATCTTTTCCATGTTTTAAAGCCCAATTTTTAGCATACGAGCAAGAACATTTAACCTTATAATTATTCTTCTCAAAATATTCGAATGCTTTTTTAACAAGTTCACCTGCAATCCCTTGTCCCCTTAAATCATCATCGACATAAGTATGATAAATATCTGCCATATCGTCATTAATTCTAAACTCCAAAACACCTCTAACTACGTCATTTAAAATATACTCAATTTTATTATCTGAAAACTTATACATAAATATCCTCCTAACTAAGATAAAGACCAAGTTAAACCATTATCCTTACTAATAAAATCTAATTTTTTAATCTTTTCTTTAGACAAATATATCTCGCATGTCAAATGTAAAACATCATCTTTAAAATATGGATAACCAACAATACTCATATATTCTACCTTATCATTTGTATAATTAAAATTAGCCGTTTTAAAAGTTTTACCACCATCATCTGTCACATAGAAATCTTTACTATTTTTATTAAGCCAAATATTACCACTTGAAATTATAAAACCCAACTTTTCGTCTAGAAATATAAAACTAGCTTCTTGACTTACAATAATTGCATCTGACACACAATCAAAATTCTTACCACCGTCAGTACTTTTATACACACTAACAGCCATATTTTGAGGCATCACACTATCTGTTCGTCTAATTCTAATAATCGATTTACCAAACTTAACTTCATATAAAACATTATCATCAATACTTGGAGCTTTTACCTCATAATTATCATAATCAGCTTCATCTACTACTTTACCACTATTATAAGTCACATTTTTTTCATATATCTTCTTACCATTCTTATCATAATAAGTATAAATAACATTACTAACATTTTCTGGTAATTCAAATGGATCATACCCACCATTACCAAAATCACCATGAACCTTCTCCTTTGTACCCATCAAAAAAGGTCCATAATAATCATAATAAGATACATCTACATTCAAAAATGATTTTACCACAGCTACATACTTCTTACCATCTAATTTAGTAACATGTTCAGGCGTATATAAAAATGCAAATACAAATAAAAATATTTTATAGAAGAACAAACAAAACAATATTAGAAAGCCAGTTAAAACTATAATTATAATTTTTACTATTTTAGATTCCCTTAAAGCAATTTGTATAACACCTATTACAAAACTAAATATCAAAACAATAATCATTAAAATAATAAACCACAATCTAAATCTAATATTAAATAAATATAAAATAAAACAAATAAGTAAAAATAACGCCGTAAAAATAAAACTATAAACAAATAAATCATTCTTTACTTTTAATAAAAATTTTTTCATATGATCCTCACTTTAAAATAACATCATTTACATAATCAGACAAATAATTGTCTTCCAAAATTAATTGCTTATTCTTTATTTTAAACACCGATTTATCAGGAATATCTATACTATCATCTTTCTCATAAAAATCTTTTCTATAATATACAAGTTCATTATTTTTTATTTCAAAAGTTCCCGTAGAAACTTCAATCGTTTTATCATTTTTATTATCAAATATTGATAATTCAGCTGTAAAAATCTTATCCTCATTTACCCTAACTGATGGATAAAAACCTATCACCATATTTTCTGTATTCATTATTTTAACGCTATAACCGCCTATTTTCTTACCATAATCATTTATCCAAAACTTATCACAATAATTCCCATTTCTAACTGAATAAGAAATAGTATTATATAAAATATTACTAACCACTGAATAATTAATAATCGTTACATCTGTATTCTCATCATAATAATAAACTGTATTATTACAAGACTCACTCTTTAAAGATTTTAAATAACTTTTCATTTCACTTTTCAAAACATTTCTACCTCTAAAACTCTTAAATGAATAATTATTTTCATTATTCTGCATAAAAAATGAAAATTTTGGCACACCTAAATTAATTTATTGTTATTATGAGTATACCTAATATGCTTCACATCATAAACAAAACTATTTTAAACAAAATTACAAACAAAACAATTAAAAATATTACTAAAGTTATAATAACTACTCTCTTTTTCTTACCCATAAATCTCTATCCAAATTAATCATATCTTAAAAACATAAATTGTTTATTTTCTAAGAAGCAAACAAACGCTTTCTACATGATAAGTCCATGGAAACATATCAAACAAAGTCACTTCTTTAACCTCATAATTATCTTTAAGTAATTTTAAATCACGAGCTAAAGTCATCGGATCACATGAAACATACACTAATTTTTTAGGATTAATCTTTAAAATATCTGAAATTCCTCCATTAGTTAACCCACTTCTAGGTGGATCCACCACAATATTCTCTGCTTTTAAATTATGAATATTTTTACTAACATCACCACATATAAACCTAACATTCGAAACATTATTCAAACTTTTATTTAAATTCGCACATCTAACCGCTTCTTTATTTATCTCTACTCCTGTCACATTATCAAAATATTTACTTAAAAATAAACTAATAGTCCCTGTACCTGAATATAAATCTAAAATGCTTTCCCCATTATCCAAATACTCCACAACCTTATTATAAAGTTTTAAAGCCACATCCATATTCACTTGAAAAAACGCATCCTTAGAAACATAAAACTTAAAATCACCCAGCTGCGTTATAATATTTTCTTTTCCATAAATAAGTACATCATTCATATAAATAGAATTAACTAAAGGTTTAAGGTTATCTATATTCATATCCCCCTTGATAATAACCATCACTTCTCCAAAATCTTTAATAATAATCTCCTTAGCTTTACATAAATCAGTTTGTGATAAAACTTTAATAATTTGATTTGTCTTCTCACTAGCTATTTCACATCTTTTAATTTCGATTAATTCATTAGTGCCATTTTTAAAATAACCTATCTTACCATTTTTAACTTTCAAAGTTATTTTATTCCTATAAGCATATATATTACCACTAGGTACAATCTCTTGAATAACATTTTCTATTCCCGAATATCTTTTTAAAATTTCCAAAACCTTTTCTTTTTTTAATTCCAAAGTTTTTTCATAATTCAAACTTTTAATAGCACATCCACAATTTTCGTATGGACATTTAGGCTTTATTCTATCCTCTGATTTATTATTCAAACAAACAATTTCACCTATCATATATTTCTTCTTATCCAAAACTATTTTAACCAATGCCTCTTCACCAACCAGCAAATTAGGCACAAATATAATTTTGCCTGATACATGACCAAGACCTCTACCAAAATGATCTAATTTTTCACACTTAACTAACACATTTTCCATATCATCACCTTATACATTTTTTTCATCAACACAGTTCAAAAATTAAATATATCTAAAAAAATTATAACATAAACTATAACTTTTTTGTCCATAATAAAAAAAGGAAAGTAGGAATATTATGGAAAAAATTGATACTAACGTAAAAAAAGTCATCGATAAAATTAAAAAAATGTATGGCAATAGTCCTGATGTCAACAGCCGTATTATAAATATCAGCGGAACTAATGTCGGTTGCCTTTTTTTAGAATCTTCATCACAAGCTAGTACAATAAGTGACTTCATCATTAAAGGTACTCTTTATACTTCATCAAATAAAAACCTTTTTCAAAATATCTTTGAGGCTTTAAAAAATAATCTATTTAATAGTCAACTATTCACTATTAATGATTTTAGCCAGTTTCCATACTTTTTATCCAGTGGCTTTACCATCATCATCGTCGATGGTTCCAGTGAAGCCATTATCATGGAAACTAGAGCTGCTTTAGATAGAGGAGTCACCGAATCCACAAGTGAACCTATACTCAGAGGTCCAAAAGATAGCTTTACTGAAAGTCATTCTAAAAATCTCGGACTAATTAGAAAAAGAATTAAAGACCCAAATCTTTGGTTTGATGAACTAAAACTAGGTAAACGTACCCAAACCAGAATCAGTCTTGCCTACATCAACGGTGTCGCTGATCCTAAAAAACTCAAAACAGTAAAACAAAGACTTCAAAAAATAAACATCGATGGCATCCTAGATAGTGGCAATTTAAGAGAATATCTAATTGAAGAAAAATCTGTTTTTCCTCAAATTCAAAGTAGTGAAAGACCAGACGTTGTCAGTCAAGCCTTACTAAATGGCAAAATCGTCATTTTTGTTGAAAACTGTCCTTTTACCCTAATATTACCTACCGTTTTTATTGACTATCTCCACACCTCAGAAGACCAATATCAAAAATCATCCAATATTACTTTCACCAGAATTTTAAGAATCTTTGCCTTAATTATTACCGTGTTTACACCAGCTATTTATATTGCCATAACTACGTTTGACCAAAATACTATTCCCGATAAATTACTCATCTCTTTAGCCATTCAAAGAGAAGGCGTCCCCTTTCCCACTACCTTTGAAATCATCCTTTTAACCACCATTTTTGAAATACTTAGAGAAAGTGATCTAAGAAGTCCAAGCAGTATGTCCGCTGCCATGAGTATTGTTGGTGCCTTAGTATTAGGTCAAGCTGCTGTCGATGCTGGAATTGTCTCACCAATTACCGTTATCGTTGTAGCCTTTACATCTATATGTAGTTTAGTCTTCACTGATATTGACTTTATGAATGGTATTCGTACTTGGCGTTTTATCTTTATTTTAGCCGCTAGTATTTTAGGTATTATTGGCATACTATCATTCACTATTATATGGCTTGTCAAACTAGCTTCACTTGAAAATCTTCAAACCAGTTTTCTATCACCATTTGCCCCATTTTCTAAACAAGCTCAAAATGATGCTATCATTAAAGCATCCGAACCTAATATTATCACTAGACCAAGCTACATTAGTAAACTAAATCCTCATCGACAAAGGAGGTCCAAATGAAAAAAACACTCTTAATATTAATAGCTTTTATTTTCACCATATCTTTAACTGGTTGTGGAGGATACGAAGAATTAAATAACCTATCAATAGTCACCGCAGTTGCCTTTGATAAACAAGATGATAACTATGAATTAAGTTTTCTTATTGCCAACTCTCCAAAAGCTCAAACCTCATCAAAAGAGGGAGAAGCCAAAACTACCGTCTACTCTAGCCAAGGCAAAACTATTGCCGAAGCTGCTAAAACCATTGAACAAATTGTTCCCAAGCAAATATATTTAGGTCACATTAACGTCGTCATTATCTCTGAAGATATTGCTAAAGAAGGTTTTTTAAACATTGCCGACTGGCTTTTGCGTAACCCACAAACCAGAAAAAAATTTTATTTAATGCAAGCTAAAAACGAAAAAGCTAAAAATATTTTAAAAATTGTCTCTCCGCTTGAATCATTTCCATCCCAAAGCATAGCCACTTTAATAGAATCTAACTCTGAAACTAAATCCATCGCTACATCTATCACTTACAGCAACTTCATAAGCCAAATATTAGAACCCGGTTATGACCCCGTCCTACCATCTATTACCATCAAAGGTAATGTCCAAAAAGGTAGCAATGAAAAAAATCTCGAAACAACCGAACCTGATTCCTATCTAGTTTTAGGTCCTCTAGCTATATATAAAAGCGATAAATTAATTGGCTTTGCCAGTGAAAAAGAAAGCTGGGCGATTAACGTCTTAAAAAATGAAGCTAAAGAAGTCAACTATAATCTTAAATATCAAAATGAAGACATAAGCATTGAAACTCATAGCCTCAAATCTTCCATTAAAATTAAAGACTCTAATAACATTGAAATTACAATTAGTGGACAAGGTGATATTTATAATATCACCAGTCCCGTAGATATTCAAAACTATAAAGAAATACACAAAATTGAAAAAGCCTGGCAAAAATCCCTAACCAAAGATTTATCAAAAGTCATAAAAAAATTTCAAACTAAATACCACTCAGACATTTTCGGTTTTGGCAACCTAATATATAAAAAAGATCCAAAAACTTGGAACAAACTAAAAAAAGATTGGAATTCTAAATACTTTCCTAACTTAAACATTAAAATTAAAACTAACCTAAAAATAGAAGCCACCGGCTCATTAGTCAAAACAATAAAGGAGGCTAAATCATGAAAAAAATAAGCTCACTAGAATATAATACCCTCATTTGGTTTTTAACTAGAGCCACCTTTATCGAAATAACAGCTGAAATTCTTCTAAATACAGCTCATCAAGATTCATGGATTAGCATCATAATAGCACTCATTATTGGACTAATACCAATTTGTCTATATAGTTATCTAAAAAATAAATACCCTAATCAAAATATTATTCAAATAAATAAACAACTATTAGGCAAATTTGGTACATTTATAAACTGTATTTTAATTGCTAGTACCTTAATATTTGCTATATGTAGTTTTTGGATTATGGTCAACTTCATTGATTCCCAGTATCTGTATAAAACTCCTGATTATTTAATTATACTGATTTTAATCTTACCAATCATCTATACTATTACTAAAAAATTTCACATTTTTAGTAAAGTAAGCCTCATAATGTTTTATATTTCCCTATTTTTCATTCTAATCATCTTAACTGGTCTTATTGGAAACATTGACATCAACAATTTAAAACCCATCTTAAATAATAGTCCAAATAACATCTTATATGGTTCTTTTTGTTTTATTGGTTTTAACATTCTACCATTATTTATTTTAAATATTATTCCCAAAAATCAAATAAAAAACTATTCACCCAAAAAAAGTTTCCTCTTCTATTTCATTAGTACATTATCTCTTTTAAATGTCATGTTTTTAACTATCAGTATCTTTGGTATCCAATTATCTGAAATATATAATTACCCAAGTTTCCATCTTTTAAAAAGAGTCAGCATATTTGATATTATTGACCGTGTAGAAAGTATCCTATCACTAGAATGGTTTTTAGCTCTCTTCATTCAAATTATGCTATCTTTATATTTCATAAAAACAAGTATTAAAGAAATATTTCAAACTAAAGAAAAAACAAACAATATTATCATCGTTATTGTTTGTTTACTAATAGCCTTTTTAACTCAATTCATATTTGTTACCAAAGGTAGTGAAATCGCTTACTTCAAAAATCAACTAATGTATATTCTCTATATAACTTGTTTTATCGTTCCACTTATTCTTTTTTTCAAAAGTCTAAAAAAGACCTAATCTTTGTGCCACTAAAATACCAACTGCCGCCAAAACACCTAAAATCAAAACTGTAATAATTATTGTCTTTAAAACAGAACCGTGTTTCTCATTATCATCATAACCCACAAAATCTTTTTTCTTTAATTTAAGATTAGAAGTAAAAAATGAATTATCCATTGTCTGTTCATTTTTATCATAATCTCTATTCTCTTTTATTAAATCTTGAATATCATTTAATTTACTCACTTGAGTATTTTCATTATGACCTTGCAAATCACTAAACATATCCGCTGCTAAATCTGCATCATCGAGTTTATTTAAAGCACTAGTACTAGAAATCGTCTGAACCATACCTAAATCATCATCGACGTCATTTCTTCTACTATAACTTCGTTTTAAATCCAAATTTTTTAAAATATCATAACTAGTCTTATTCAAAACTCTTTCCTTATCATCTGGTTCCTTATGTTCTTTTGCCTTATTAAGTACATCCATAATATCATAAGTTCGATCATTATCTTCTTTATATCGACTACGCATCTTTGGTAACTCTTGTACTGGTTTATCTTCATTCGTCAGTTTACGGTATCTTCTTTCTGCTTGATACTTTTCCCTATTATCCAGCATTTGTTTAACCTTAGTAATATCTATTTCATTAGTATTATTAATAGACGCAATACCTTCGATATTACTATATTTTCCATAAGAGTAAATACTATTATAAAGTTTTGTATTTCTCTTTGTCCTAGATTCTTCCAAAGCTGCTTTTTTATAATACCTCTCCATCCTTGATGCCACCCATAACCACCTCTTATTATTAATAATATCATATTTTGTCATATTTTAAAAGACAGCGACCTTTATTTTTTAATATAAAATAAATAAACATTGATTCCAAACAAATCAATGTTTTTTACTTCTCATTAATTTAGTAAAAGTTTTACCCTTTTCATTTAAATAAAAATCATTATCAGGAAAACTATGCGAAAACTCAGACCATTTCTGAACCGCTTCACCATAAGAAACATCATTTCTAATTACAGTATCAAAATCTCTCGCATAACCGGTCTCTACCTTACCACACTCTACGCAGCGACATTTCAAATAAGTTCGTCCTTCATAAGGGTCAGTATCTTTATCCAATAAATACCAAACCGGATGTGAACAATTTTTTTGAACCATCTCAGTAATTTTTTGACTCAAACTTTTAATCTCATTTACTGTTTCTTGCAATAAACTTTCGCAAGCCACATACTCCTGAACATTTTCATCCTCTAATAATTTTTCTCTTGCACCCTCTAATTCTTTCAAGCCTTCTCTTAATGAATCTAACCTCTCCTTATCTTTTTGAATATCTAAATTGACCATAACATCTTCCCTCCAAAAATATTATACCATAATTTTACATCTTATCCATTTACCTTCTTGCATTTTTTCCAATATTTATTTATAATTTTTATGGAGGTATAAAAATGGCAAAAGTTAAAGTGGATAAAGACAAATGCATCGGCTGTGGTGCATGTACAGCTACCTGTCCAGAAGTCTTTGATTTCGATGATGACGGACTAGCAAAAGTCATAAAAGATGAAATTAATGATGATGTAAAAATGGCCGCCG